>JAFYPT010000127.1 GCA_017547425.1 Ruminiclostridium sp. | reverse complement strand
TATTATCATATCGTGTTTTCCGTTCTTTCACAAGAGTCAGTTGGAAATCCGTGACAGAAAATCGGGGGAAAGCCGCTGACAAAGAGTCCTTTTTATGGTACAATACAGCAAACACAGATGACATCGGCCCATGGCCGTTCGTATTAGGAGGAACCACCACCATGCGCATGAGAAGAAAGAAGAATTTAGGCCCCCGTATGGAAAACTGCGCCGCCTGGCAGATCAAGGACCCCAAGGCTCTCCGGGGCAACTGGCGTTCCCTGATGCCCGAGGCCAAGGAGCTCCGGCTGGAGCTGGGCTGCGGCAAGGGACGTTTCACCTGCCAGACTGCCGCCAAGAACCCTGAGATCCTCTTTGTGGCTGTGGAGCGTGTCCCCGATGCCATGGTCATGGCCATGGAGAAGGCCAAGGACATGGGCCTGACCAACGTGTTCTACATCGATGCAGACGCCGCTCTCCTGCCCGAGTTCTTCGCCCCTGAGGAAGTGGACCTGATCTATGTGAACTTCTGCGATCCCTGGCCCCCCAAGCGCCACGCCAAGCGTCGCCTGACCCACCGGAACTTCCTGAAGCTCTATCGGGAGGTTCTGAAGGAGAAGGGTCAGATCCACTTCAAGACCGACAACTCCCCCCTCTTCGAGTTCTCCGTCCTGGAGTTCCCCGCTGCCGGCTACGACCTGGAGGAGGTCACCCGCGACCTCCACGCCAACGGCATCTGCGGCATCATGACCGACTATGAGGAGAAGTTCCACAACCTGGGCACCAAAATCAACCGGTGCGTGGGCATCAAGGGAGAGCTTCCTCCCGAACCCGAACAGCCCGGGGAAGAGGCAGAGCTGTCCGCTGAGGAAACTGAACATTAAGAAAAAACCGGCACTCCTGATGGAGTGCCGGTTTTGCTATGTGCTTATTTGCCCTTGGGGCGGAACGCGCTGCGGATGAGCTCGGTGAGGGTGCGGAAAAGGTCCCACACCTGGCCGGAGAGGCTCCGCTCACCGGAGGGGACTTCCTCACCCTGAGGGGCATCCTCAGCGGGGGCGGGGTCAAGCTCTTCGTCCACCTCTTCGTAGTTCTCCAGGGCTTCCTCCATGCGGTCCTCGTACCAGTTGGATCCGGGGCGGTGCCAGAAGAGGAAGGGATGGAACCGGGCTTCGTCGCCCTCCTGGTTGGTCTGCTTCTCATAGAACTTGTCAAACCGGATCCGGTCCACGATGTTCAGGGCGATGAAGGCCAGGGCGATCCACCACAGATTGGCCAGAAGGGTGAAGAGGATGCCGGAGAGGATGGAGCCCAGGGAGACAGACTGGACTTTGGTGCCTGCGGGCAGGAAACCGGTGGAGCTCTTCTCCAGAGGGGGGATGTTTTCCTCATACCAGTCCTCCAGGTCGCGGAAGAGATCCTGGATGGCCTTGTCGGCGTTGCCCTCCTCCCAGAAGGCGTTGCCCAGGTGTTTCCGGAACAGGTTGGGAAGGTCAGCGCTGGTCTCCACATAGGTCACTAGATCGGAGCCGTAGGTGACGTACCAGCTCTCGGAGTTGGAGTCCAGGAAGAGGAGCATGTCCCGGCGGTCCAGACCGATGGTCCTGGCGGTCTCCTCGGCATAGCTTTGGATATCCCGGCCGTTCAGGTAGGAGACTGTCTTCACAGCCACCAGACTGCCGTAGGTGTTGTCCAGGGTCAGGTTTTCCCGGGCCAGGGTGTCCACGGTGTCTGCCGAGAAGAGCCGGGCGCTGTCAGAGATCCAGCCCAGGTAATAGTTCAGGTTGCTTTCGCCGGAACTGCGGTCGGGCTCGTAGTGGGTGCCGATCTCCGGGGTCTGCTGACTGGCCCGGTTGTGGCCCCACACGCAGCACAGAGCCACCACCAGCAGGGCGATGACCAGGGCGACGGATGTTTTTTTAAAAAAATTCATAGGAACCTCCATGGGCCGACAGGCCCGGGGTCAGAGTCAGGATTTGGTGTCGGGGGAGGAAGCGTCCTCGTCAGGCTGGGGTTCGTCGGGTTCTTCCTGGGTGGGCGGGAGTTCCTCCTCTGCTTCTTTTGCAGGGATTTCTTCCTCTTCCTCCTGGGCGGGTTCCGGCTGATCCTGGGGAGTTTCCACCTGGGGGATCTCTTCCGGTGCCAGGTCGGGCAGGTCATATTCCGCGGTGGGCCAGATGCCTTTGGCCACGATGAAGGCCAGGGCCGACAGGAGGATGACCGACACATAGTCAGACACCCGGTACAGAGGATGCACCAGGGTAAAGATCACCCAGACCAGGGCAATGGCGTAAATGGGGGCGGCAGAGCGCTGTTTAACTTTCGCCATAGGGCACGCAGTCCTTTCCGAAAAAGTACAAAGAAAAAGTATATGAATACATTCTATCATTCTACCGTTGGAAACATGCCCTGTCAAGGTCTGCTTGCCATTGACAGGGAGGAAAAAGACAGATAGAATAGGAATACCACCAAGTTTTGACTCCTTTTGGACAGGGCCGCCGGAGCTCCGGCAGACCCCGGCCAAAAGTCTATCTCCATGCGGCGGGCCGACCGGGTCGTCGCCGAGGGGGCCGATCCGGGGAGAGGGGAGACCCTCTGCGGTCCCGGTGCTCCTGGGCGGGGAAGTGCCCCCGCCGCCGCTTGGGGTATCCTATGCGCCCCACCCTGTATCTGTGCTTCCCGGCAGGTTTCGTCAGGTCTGCCGGCTGATTTCGTGGAAAGGAATGATTGTTCGTGATCAAAATTGCACCTTCTATTCTCTCTGCCGACTTTGCCAACCTGGGCCGTGATGTCCAGCGTGTGTCCACCGCCGACTGGCTCCACGTGGACGTGATGGACGGCATGTTCGTCTCCAACATTTCCATTGGTGTCCCCGTGGTCAAGTCTTTGCGGAAGGCCACCGACATGTTCCTGGATGTCCACCTGATGATCGAAAAGCCCGTGCGCTACATCGACGCCTTTGCCGATGCCGGGGCTGACCTGCTGTCCATCCACCTGGAGTCCGACATGCCCCCCGGCATCCGGGCTGCTCTGGACGCCATGGACAAGAAGGGTGTGAAGAAGGGCATCGTCCTGCGCCCCATTACCTCTGCTGAGGCCGTCCTGCCTTATATTAAGGATGTGGACCTGATCCTGGTGATGACCGTGGAACCCGGTTTCGGCGGCCAGAAGTTCATGGAGGATCAGCTGCCCAAAATCGCTGCCATCCGCAAGTACATTGAGGAGTTCAACCCCAACTGCCACCTGGAAGTGGACGGCGGCGTGGACCCCAAGACCGCACCCCTGTGTATCCAGGCCGGCGCCGACGTGCTGGTGGCCGGCAGCGCCGTCTACGGTGCCGCTGACCCTGCGGAAGCTATCCGCACCCTCAGAGGTGAGATTTGAACTTGTTCAAATCTCAATTGGATTAAAGTGCGTTTTTCTCGCCGCTTATGCGACAACCGAAAAACGTGCACACTTATGACCATTCCTTCCCATGGTTGTATGTGCTGAAAACGAAAGCGAAAGGAATGGTCATAACCATGGAGCATTTTCCCCCGGCGTTAGAAAAACTGGTGGAGCAATTCGCCCGCCTGCCCGGTATCGGCAAGAAGACCGCCCAGCGGCTGGCCTTCTTTGTCCTGTCCCTGCCGGAGCATGAGGTGGAGACCTTCGCCCGGGCGGTGACCCACGCCAAGGAGTCCATTGCCCTCTGTCCTGTCTGTCAGAACCTCACCGAAGGGGACGGCCTGTGCCCCATCTGCGCCAGCGAGAAGCGGGAGGATGGCCTGGTCTGCGTGGTGGCAGACCCCAAGGACGTCATCGCCATCGAGCGGGCCCGGGAGTACCGGGGCAAGTACCACGTCCTCCACGGCGTTCTCTCCCCCATGAACGGTGTGGGCCCCGATGACCTGCACATCAAGTCCCTGCTGGAGCGAGTGGCCCAGGGTGAGGTCCAGGAGATCATCATGGCCACCAACCCCGACACCGAGGGCGAGGCCACGGCCATGTATCTGTCCCGGATGCTCAAGCCCTTCGGGGTGAAAGTCACCCGCCTGGCCTACGGTGTTCCCGTGGGCGGGCATTTGGAGTATGCTGACGATGCCACCCTGATGCGTGCCTTAGAGGGCCGCAGAGAAATGTGATTCGACTAAGATAATAAAAGGCTCCCTCTGACGAGGGAGCTGTCGCGAAGCGACTGAGGGAGAGATAGGATAAGTGAAAGGGTATTGCGGCCCTTCACGATGCGGTATCTCTCCCTCCGTCTTTGCCCTGCGGGCAAATCCACCTCCCTCGTCAGAGGGAGGCTT
>JAFYPT010000126.1 GCA_017547425.1 Ruminiclostridium sp. | reverse complement strand
TTCGTCCAGGTGTCCTACCGGTCCAGCGCCGCCATTCTGGGCTGCGCCATCATCATGGGCATCTACGGGGACACGGGCATGGCTCCCCTTATGATCATCGGCTCGGTCCCTCTTTTTAATATCTACGCCGTGCTGGTCCTCACCCTAGAGGGACCCAAGTCCACCGGCGACCTGGCCCATCGGCTGAAACATGCGGGCAAGGGCATCCTCACCAACCCCATCATTCTGGGCATCCTGCTGGGCACCATTCCCTCCCTGCTGGGGTTGGAGGCCTTCCCCCCCATTCTGGACTCCACCCTGGACCTGCTGGCCCGGGTGGCCACCCCTCTGGCTCTCCTGTCTCTGGGCGCCACCTTCCAGGGCAAGAAAGCCCTGGGGCAGATCAAGCTCTCGGCGGTGGCCTCTGTCATCAAGCTTCTGATCCTCCCTGCCCTCTTCCTACCTTTGGCAGTGTGGTTTGGATTCACCGACTCCAAGCTGGTGGCCCTGCTCATCATGCTGGGTTCCACCTCCACCCCCACCTGCTACATTATGGCCAAAAACCTGGGCCACGAGGGCACCCTCACCGCCAGCGTCATCGTAATGACCACCGTGTGCTCGGCCTTCACCCTGACCTTTTGGATCTTCCTGGGCCGAGTCCTGGGCCTCATCGCTTAAGAAAACCATAAGTTTTCCTACATACATCCTTCATTTTTATCCGGTATCATAAAGGAGAATCCCCATGAGAAAACAGCTCCAGGCCCTCCGGGACGTGATGGCCCAACATAAAATCGACGCCTACCTGATTCCCACCGACGACTTCCACGGCAGCGAGTACGTAGGCGGTCACTTCCAATGCCGGGAATACATTTCCGGCTTCACCGGCTCTGCCGGTACCCTGCTGGTTTTTCCCCAGTGGGCCGGCCTGTGGACCGACGGCCGCTACTTCCTCCAGGCCGAAGACCAGCTGAAGGACTCCGGTATCCGCCTCATGAAGATGGGCCAGCCTGGCGTCCCCACCCTGGAAGAGTTCCTGAAAAGCTCCCTCCAGGCCGAGCAGGTCCTGGGCTTTGACGGCCGCTGTGTGGATGCCCGCACCGGCCGGAAGTACTACCAGCTCACCAAGAACCTGGGAGCTTCCATCCAAACCCAACTGGATCTGGTCAACGAAATCTGGCCCGACCGTCCTCCCCTGTCCGCCCAACCCGTCTGGGTTCTGGCCCCGGAATACGCCGGGGAGACCCGCGCCAGCAAACTGGGGCGGGTCCGGGCCGCCATGGCCGCCGAAGGGACCGATACCCATCTACTGACCTCCCTGGAAGACATCGCCTGGCTGCTGAACATCCGGGGCGGGGACGTGGACTGCAACCCCGTAGTCCTTTCCTACCTGGCCCTTACCCTGGACGGATGCACCCTTTTCGCTAACGGCGCCGCCTTTCCCCCGGAGGTTCTGGCTGAACTGGAAGCCGATGGGGTCACCCTCCGACCCTACGACTCGGTCTACCTCTACGCCAACGGCCTGACCTCTGACCGCAAGGTCCTGCTAAGCACCAAGTCCGTGAACACGAAACTCCTCACCAGCATCCCCACCGGGGTGAAGCTGGTGGACAAGCCCAACCCCACCCTGTCCCTGAAGGCCGCCAAGAACGACGTGGAAGTGGGCAACATGGCCAAAGCCCACCTCTACGACGGCATTGCCCTGACCCGCTTCATGTACTGGCTGAAAAAGAATGTTGGTCAGACTCCCATCACCGAGATTTCCGCCGCACGGAAGCTGGAAGAGTTCCGCAAAGAGCAGCCCGGCTACCTCCAGCCCAGCTTTGACCCCATCCTGGCCTACGGCCCCCACGGTGCCATCGTCCACTACTCCGCCACCCCGGAGACCGATGCTGCCCTTGAGCCCAGAGGTTTCCTTCTGGCAGACACCGGCGGCCACTACCTCACCGGCACCACCGACGTGACCCGCACCTACGCCCTGGGTCCCCTGACCCCCGGCCAGAAAGCCACCTACACCGCTGTCCTCCGGGGCAACCTGAACCTGGCCGCCGCCAAGTTCAAGGCAGGCTGCACCGGCTCCAACCTGGATATCCTGGCCCGCCAGCCTCTGTGGGACATGAGCATGGACTACAACCACGGCACCGGCCACGGCGTGGGTTATCTGCTCAGCGTCCACGAAGGACCCCAGAGTATCCGCTGGCGCGCCGCAGGCCCCGAAGCCGCCTTTGTCCCCGGCATGGTCACCTCCAACGAGCCCGGCTTCTATCTGGATGGAGAGTATGGCATCCGCCTGGAAAACCTGATGGTCTGCCGCCCCATGGACGAGTCCCCCTACGGGGACTTCCTAGGCTTTGCCACCCTGACCCTCACCCCCTTTGACCTGGATGCCGTCGCCCCCGGTTTCATGACCGAAACGGAAAAGGCCCTGCTCAACGGCTACCACGCCCAGGTCTACGCCGCCATCGCCCCCCATCTGCCCGAAGAGGAGGCCGCTTGGCTGAAGGAAGCCACCCGCCCGGTGGAATAAAGAGAAAAAGGAGAGAACTCCATGCCCCCTGAGACCAGACAACGCCCCCGGCCCACGGGAACCCGTGCCCCCACCAGGACTCAAACCTCCCGCCAGGGGAGCCGCCCACCCCAGCGCCGCCGAAAAAAGCGCAAGACCATCCCCTACCAGCCCATCATCCTGGGACTGGTCCTGCTGATCCTCCTGGCCGCCGCCATAAACCTGACCAATTTTGGCCAGGTGGGCAAGCTCTCCAAACTCCACGTGCCCATGTGGGTGGACAAGCAGATCCTCCATGAGGCCGCCGGAGGCCGTCCCGGCACCAAGCTGGACGGGGTGAAGGACATCGCCATCCACTACGTGGCCAACCCCGGCTCCACCGCCCAGAACAACCACGACTACTTCGACCAGCCGGAAACCCAGGTGAGCGCCCACTTCGTGGTGGGGCTGGAAGGCGAGATCATCCAGTGCCTGCCCCTGGACGAGGTCTCCTACGCCACCAACGACCGGAACAAGGACACCATCTCCATCGAGGTCTGCCACCCGGACGAGACAGGTCAGTTCACCCAGGCCACCTATGACTCCCTGGTGAAGCTCACCGCCTGGCTGTGCGACAACTGCGGCATCAGCCGGAAGGATGTCATCCGCCACTACGACGTGACGGGCAAGCCCTGTCCCCTCTACTTCGTGGACCATCCCGACGCCTGGGAGCAATTCTTAAAAGCCGTAAAGAAATACTGAATAACAAAGCCCCGGACGAAAGTCCGGGGCTTTGCTGTGTGTTCAGGTTTTGATGATGCCGCCGCTCTTTTCGATCCACTTTCCCTGTCGGAACCGAGCCAGGAAGCAGATGCCCCGGACCAGCCAGTCGATGGTCATGGCCACCCACACGCCGAAGAGACCCAGGCCCAGATAACGGCCCAGGATGTAGCTGCAGACCACACGGAAGAGCCACCTGGAAATGATCGAAATAATCATCGTCGTGGCCACGTCGTTGCCTGCCCTCAGGACATAGGGCATGGTAAAGGC
>JAFYPT010000003.1 GCA_017547425.1 Ruminiclostridium sp. | reverse complement strand
TTATTACGTTACAATATTGCTACAGAAAGGAGTGACCTTCCATGATGCTCCTCTTCAACCGGAAAGAACTGGCTGTGGTCTTCTCCCTGGAGCAAAAGGATACCATCGCCGCCAACCTGAGCCAGGCGGGGATCGACTACCAGGTGAAAGCCCGGGACAACCTGGCAGGCCCCTCCCTTTCGTTGGAGGGCCGGAGAGCGGCTGACCTCTTCATGGACCAGCGGAACCGCTGGAAGTATACTTTTTATGTGAAAACGTCCGACCTGGACTACGCCCGGCATTGTATGTATGGGACACCGGGACGGTGACCCCTCATCAGTCTGCTTTGCAGACAGCTTCTCCCCAGGGAGAAGCCTTTGCCGTTTTCTCCCCTCACCGTATATCGTAGGGGCGCATCACGATGCGCCCGAAACGTGGGTCAAGCCCTATGGGTGGCGGGCGATTCGTGAATCGCCCCTACAATCTCTTCAGACACAGCAATCACAGGAAAAGCCCTGACCAGTTGGTCAGGGCTTTCTTCATGCATATCGTTCTTCCAGGATCTCAACGAGTCGTGCCACACAGTGGTCGTTGCAGGGGGGTAGGATCACCGGCCCCCAGGCCCGGACGTCGGGATAGCAGTCGTCGGGGGCGAAGGGGACGGCCGCCACCTCCAGCATAGGGATGTCGTTGCCGCCGTTGCCCACACAGTAGATGTGCTGGGGCTGGATGCCCAGGCGGTCCGCCAGCCACTTGACGCACAGGCCCTTGTTGGCCCCCTTGGCGGTCATTTCCAGAAGGACCGAGTTGGAAAAGGTCAGCTCATAGTCCTCCGACCGCGCCCGGATGAAGTCCAGGACCTGGTGGAGGTAGGAGGTACTCTCGTGCTGGAGGATGACCTTTAGCCAGGGGGTGGGCATCTGGGAAATCTCCCGGGGATGCCCCGCCAGCTGGCACCGCTTCAGGTGCCGGTCGGTGACGGTATTGGCCCGGTAGGTGTACACCTGGTCCCCGTGGTAGGCCTCGAAGCCCACCTCAGGAAAGGCGGCACAGACTTCTTCCAGCAGGGCAGGGGTCCCCTCCGGCAAGTGCTGCTCCCACAGGGTCTGGTCGGTGGAAAAATCGTAGATGGAGGCCCCGTTGGACAGGATGACCGGCCCGTTCAGAGGGGGCCGTTCCACCTCCATCTGGATGGCAAAGTTGATGTAGGACCGGCCGGTGGCCACCACAAAGCGGCCACCCTGGGCCATGAAGCTCTCCACCGCCCGGCGGTTTTCCGGGGAGATGGTGAACTTCCGGTTGTAGTAGGTGTCGTCGTAGTCGGCGGCCAGAAGCACGCCGTCAAATTTACCCATGGTCTCCGCCCCCTCTTACTGGATCTTGGCGCACCGGGCCAGGGTGGCGGTGAAGTAGTCGGGCAGGGGGCACTCCAGGGTGAGACGCTCCCCGGTCCGGGGGTGGATAAAGGATAGCTTCCGGGCGTGGAGACACTGGCCGGCCAGCTCGGGGAAGCCCTTCCGCTCCCCGTTGTACACCGGGTCACCCAGCACGGGATGGCCCTGGGCGGCCAGGTGGACACGAATCTGGTGGGTGCGGCCGGTCTCCAGACGGCACTGGAGGTGGGTGTACCCGGAGAACCGCTCCAGAACGGTCCAGTGGGTCACCGCCCGACGGCCATTGTAGTGGTTGATGGCCATTTTCTTCCGGTCGGTAGCATGACGGGCGATGGGCAGGTCGATGGTGCCCTCGTCGGTCTTCAGTCCGCCGATGATGACCGCCTCGTACTCCCGGTAGAGGGAGTGGTCCTGGAGCTGGTCGGCCAGAGCCAGGTGGGCGGCGTCGTTCTTGGCGGCGATGATCAGGCCGCTGGTGTCCCGGTCAATGCGGTGGACGATGCCCGGACGAAGCTCCCCGTTGATACCGGAGAGACTGTCCCCACAGTGGAACATGAGGGCGTTCACCAGGGTGCCGTCGGGGTGGCCGGGGGCAGGGTGGACCACCATACCCACGGGCTTATTCACCACGATGACGTCCTCGTCCTCGTAGATCACATCCAGGGGGATGTCCTGGGGCAGGATCTCCACCTCAGTGGGGTCGGGGATAAGGACGGTGATCTCGTCCCCCTCCTTCAGCTTGTCGTTCTTCTTCAGGGCCTTGCCGCCCCGCAGAACGTGTCCAGCTTCCAGAAGCTTCTGGGCGGCGGAACGGGTCAGATTATCCAGAGACTGGGACAGGAACTGGTCCGCCCGGACCCCGTTCTCCTGGGAAATGAGGGTGATGTTCATTTGGTTTCCTCCTTGCTCTCGTCTTTCATGGTCAGGAGCACATAGAAGCACAGGAGGAAGCCTCCCACCACCACGCCCATGTCGGCCACGTTGAAGACGGGGAAATCCATAAAGGTGGTGGCAAACATATCGGTAACGAACCCGAAGAGGGCCCGGTCGATGAAGTTGCCGATGGCCCCGCCCAGCAGGAGGGCCAGGGAAAACTTGGCGATCTTCTCCGGGAAGTAGTTCTTGGCCAGCATCACCGCCAGGATCAGGGAGACCACCCCGGACAGGGCGGTGAGGATCCAGGTGTGGCTGGAGAGGATGGAGAAGGCCGCGCCGGTGTTCTGGATGTAGGTCAGGTCAAAGCCGGGGATGAAGTCCAGGTGTTCTCCCAGGGCGATGTTGGCCCGGGTCAGGTATTTCACCACCTGATCGACGACCACCACCAGAGCGGCCAAAATGAAGTAGGGCATGGGGCCTCTCCTTTCCAAAAGAATCGCGGCCGGCCATATGGCCGGCCGCGGAATAAAAAGCTTCGCAGAATTCCGGCTCCGCAGAGACGGAACAAAGTCCAATCATTTTTTCCGGCGGCGTGTACGTCGGAAAAAATTCTTCTCAGCCTGCAAACGTGCGGGCCTCAGGCCCGTGCGCTGCAGCAGGCTGCAATCCCTTCACTTTTGTGTGAATCTCTGATTCACGCAAAAGTCTGTTTAGATGATGGACTTCACGACGGAAGCGCAGCGGGGGCACAGGCACTCGCTGACGGTGGGCAGCACCTTCCAGCAGCGTTCGCACTTCTCGCCGGCGGCGGGCTCCACGGATGCAGAGACAGCGTCGCCCACGGTGACGGACACCTGGGAGATGATGAACAGGTCTGCCAGAGCCTGGGGATCCATCTCTGCCAGGAATGCCTCCTCAGCGGTGACGGTCAGAGCCACGTTGGCCTCCAGACCCTTACCGATCTTCTTCTCTGCGCGGGCGCCTTCCAGAGCCACGTTGACCACGTCGCGGATGGCGATGATCTTGTTCCACTTGGCCATGGAAGCCTCGTCCAGAGCGTAGTCGGTGAAGACGGGGTTCATCTCGTTGAACAGGACATTGCGGGTGTCTGCACCCTCAGCGTGGGGCATTGCCAGCCAGATCTCGTCGCAGGTGAAGCACAGGATGGGTGCCATGATCTTGGTCATGGTGTCCAGGATCAGGTACATAGCGGTCTGTGCGGAGCGGCGCAGCTGGGAATCCTTGCCCTCGCAGTACAGGCGGTCCTTGATGATATCCAGGTAGAAGTTGGACATCTCGACCACGCAGAAGTCGTTGACAGCGTGGGTGATGGTGGAGAAGTCATACTCCTTGTAGGACTTGAAGCAGCGCTCGATGAGGACGTTCAGGCGGGAGATGGCCCAACGGTCCAGCTCCTCCATGTCAGCGGGAGCCACCAGGTTGTTGGCGTCGAAGCCGTCCAGGTTGCCCAGGCAGTAGCGGGCAGTGTTGCGGAACTTCAGGTAGTTCTGGGACAGCTGCTTGAAGATCTCCTTGGAGCAGCGGACGTCTGCGTGGTAGTCGGAAGAAGCGGCCCACAGACGGACGATGTCTGCGCCGAAGTCTTTGATCAGGTCAGCGGGGTCCACACCGTTGCCCAGGGACTTGTGCATCGCACGTCCCTGGCCGTCCACGACCCAGCCGTGGGTCAGGACCTGCTTGAAGGGGGCGCCCTGGTCCAGTGCGCCAACGGAGGTCAGCAGGGAGGACTGGAACCAGCCACGATACTGGTCAGCGCCTTCCAGGTAAACGTCAGCAGGCCACATCTCGGGTGCGTCCTTCATGAGGGATGCGTAGTGGGTAGAACCGGAGTCGAACCAGCAGTCCAGGGTGTCGGTCTCCTTGTCGAAGTCCTTGCCGCCGCAGTGAGGGCAGGTCAGGCCTTCGGGAGCCAGCTCCATGGCTTCCTTCTCGAACCAGATGTTGGAACCGTGCTCGTCGAAGAGCTTGGAGATCTTCTCGATGGACTCGGGGTTGGAAACGGGCTTGCCGCAGTCCTTGCAGTAGAACACGGGGATGGGCAGACCCCAGCGGCGCTGACGGGAGATACACCAGTCGGCACGCTCACGGATCATGCTGGTCATACGCTCGCCGCCCCAGCCGGGGAACCACTGGACGTTCTCAATGGCCTCGATGGCCTGGTCCTTGAAGGATTCCACGGAGCAGAACCACTGGGGAGTTGCACGGAAGATAACGGGCTTCTTGCAGCGGTCGTGGTGGGGGTAGGAGTGGACGATGTCCTCGGAGGCGAACAGCATGCCGCTCTCTTCCATGTCAGCCTTGATGATGGGGTTGGACTCTTCGGTCTTCAGGCCAGCGTACTTGCCGGCGTAGTCGGTGTGACGGCCGTAGTCGTCCACGGGAACCACCAGCTCCATGCCGTAGCGCATGCAGGTCTGATAGTCGTCTGCACCGAAGCCGGGTGCGGTGTGGACGCAGCCGGTACCGGAATCCATGGTGACGTACTCGGCATAGACCAGGCGGGAGGTCTTGTCCAGGAAGGGGTGCTGAGCCAGCATGTTCTCGAAGAAAGCGCCGGGGTAGGTGGCGATGACTTCGTAGTTCTCAAAGCCGCCCATCTTCATGGTCTTCTCGGTCAGAGCCTCAGCCATAATGTAGGTCTCGCCGTTGTCAGCCTTCACCAGAGCGTAGCTGTCACGGGGATGCAGGCAGATGGCCATGTTGCCGGGCAGGGTCCAGATGGTGGTGGTCCAGATGACGAAGAAGGTCTTGGCCAGGTCAACGCCTTCCAGCTTGCCCAGGTCGTCCTTCACGGGGAACTTCACGTAAACGGAAGCGCAGGGGTCATCCTTGTACTCGATGTCGGCTTCTGCCACAGCGGTGGCGCAGAAGGGGCACCAGGTAACGGGCTTGAGGCCCTTGTAGATGAAGCCCTTGTCGAACATGGAGCCGAAGACCTTCACTTCCTGTGCCTCGAAGTGCTTGTCCATGGTGCGGTAGGGGTTCTCCCAATCGCCCACGACACCCAGACGCTTGAAGCCATCCATCTGCTTCTGGATGAAGTCCTCTGCGAACTCCTCGCAGGCCTGGCGGAACTCAGGCACGGACATGTTCTTGTTGACCTTCTTCTTGGAGTTTTCGATGGCACGCTCGATGGGCAGACCGTGGTTATCCCAGCCGGGGACATAGGGGGTGTAGTAACCCATCATGGCGTGGGAGCGGACGATGAAGTCCTTCAGGGTCTTGTTCAGGGCGTGACCCATGTGGATGTAGCCGTTGGAGAAGGGAGGGCCGTCGTGGAGGCAGAAGCGGGGCTTACCCTGGTTCTTCTTCAGCAGTTCGCCGTAGACGTCGATCTTCTTCCAGCCTTCCAGCATGCCGGGCTCGCGCTTGGGCAGGCCGGCGCGCATGGGGAAGTCAGTCTTCGGCAGGTTGATGGTTGCATTAAAATCCTGAGCCATTGTCTTTCATTCCTCTCTGTAAAACAGCAAGGGAACCTGCCCGTTTTCCGGCCAGGTTCCGCTTTTCAGCACGTTGCTGCGGTGGTTTATTCCTCAGTTTCCTGGGTGAAGGGGACCTGGTCAAAGACACGGGTCTCACCCACGGTTTCCAGGACGGGGACTTCCACAGTCTCCTCCTGGGCCACTTCCACCTGGACCTCTTCGGCCACGGCGGGGGCGGGGGCGGGGACGGCTTCCTCAGCGGGAGCCTCGGGCTGGGCGGCCTTCTCTGCGGTGAGCTCGGACAGGCTGCCGATGTACTTCAGTTCGTTGGTGTACAGTTCCTTGAGCTGGGCGATGTAGGCAGCGGTGGATGCCTTGGCGGCGTCCAGACGGGTCTGCTCGTTGGCCAGGGCGGTCTTCACGCCCTCCAGCTGAGCCTGGACCACAGCTTCCTCCTGGGCCATGGCTGCCCGGGTCTCCTCGCTCTGGCGCTTGACCTCTGCCACGGCCTCCTCGATGGCGGCCTGCTTCTTGGCCTCGCCTTCCTTGACCATTTCCTCTGCCATCTTCTGGGCGGAGTGCAGGGCACGGCGCATGGCGTCCTCGGTGGCGCGGTATTCCTCTACCTTGTCCACCAGGACCTTCATCTTATTCTTCAGGGAGACGTTCTCCTGATACAAAGTGCGGTAATCCTCAATGAGGCTGTCCAGGAAGGTATCCACCTGGAGCATATTATACCCGCCGAAGGATGCTTTCGGGAACACATGAGCTTCCGCTTCCTGAGGGGTCATCATACTCTATCACTCCTATCCCTTAGGTATTATGGTGGGGGCGGACGGTCCGCCCGTTGGTTTCTCTTTCGGGGTAAGACCTTAGAAGAAGATCTTGCCGTTTTCCAGCTCGTCCAGCAGGTCGCCTTCGAAGCGGACGTTGTAGGGAGTCACCAGGAAGGTCTGCTTGGCCACCTTCTTGATCTCGCCCTCCTGGGCATAGGCCACGCCGGACAGGAAGTCCAGCAGGCGGCGTGCCACGTTTTCATCGGTCTCTTCCAGGTTCAGCACCACGGTGCGCTTGTCGCGCAGGTGGTTGGCGATCTCGGCGGCGTTGTCATAGCGCTTGGGCTTGACCAGGACCACCTGGATCTGGGTGGTGGCGTGGATGTTCACCACCTTGCCGCCAGGGTTGCCCTGGGGCTGCTGCTGACGGGGAGGCTCCTGATATTCCCGGCGGCGGGCAGGCTCCTCACGGACGGGAGCGGCGGCGACAGGTGCGTCGTCTTCCTCGTCGTACAGTTCTTCCTCTTCGTCGTAATCGTCTTCCATCTCATCCTCGTAGGGATGGGTGAGACGCTTGAGTTCATCTAAGAATCCCATGGTTTTGGTAACCCCCTAAAATTAGTGAAAAAACGGCATGGCGGAAAAGCCTCAACCCTGAGGCTTCCAGGGCGGACGGGCGCCGAACAGAGCCGTGCCCACACGCACCATGGTAGAACCCCCCTCGATAGCGAGAGGATAGTCCCCGCTCATACCCATGGAAATGCAGTCTATATTAGGGTTATTATCCCCTAATTTCTCCTTCATGTCAACAAAAAGCTGATAAGTTTCTTTGAAAAACCCGCGATTTTCTTCGTCGGTGGAGGCGGCAGGGGGGATGCACATGATGCCCCGCAGTCTCAGGTGGGGGCACTCCATGGCGTGGGAGGCCAGGGCCATCACTTCGTCGATGGCTGCGCCGCCCTTGCTCTCCTCGTCGCCGATGTTCACTTCCAGCAGGATGTCCTGAACAACGTCCACCTTGGCGGCCTGCTTTTCCACGGCATCCATGAGGCGGAGAGAGTCGATGGACTCGATCATGTCCACCTTACCCACCACGAACTTGACCTTGTTGGTCTGGAGGTGGCCGATGAAGTGGACCTTGGCCCCCTCATAGGCGTTGTCCTCCAGGTGGGCCACCAGCTCCTGGACGCGGTTCTCGCCGCAGACGGTGATGCCGGCCTTAATGGCGTTGCGGATGGTCTCGGAGGTCTGGACCTTGGTGGCGGCCACCAGGGTGATCTCCTCGGGGTTTCTTCCTGCGGCCAGGGCAGCCTGGCGCATGTTTTCCTTCACCGCCGCCACGTTTTCGGCGATGACTTCATAGCTCTTGGTTTCAGGCATAGTTTATTTTACCACCTTTCCATCGTGTAACTCGGCGGCAGCGAGGATGACCTCGTCACCGGTCCGAAGGATTCTCTCGTCTAATTCATCGGTCGGGTCGGGCTTGACCAGATAGCAGACGTCGTTCTCTGCCACGATCTCCACCGGCCGGAACCAGGCGTTGTAGCCGTTGACCACGAAAACACCGATCTCGTCCTCATAAACACGGAGGGCTTCCTTGGGGATGAGCAGGCCCTCATCGCTCTGGAAGATGAGGCGGCAGCTCTCCTGGCGGAGTTCCCCGGCCACGTGCTCGTCCCGGCTGGACCGGAGGGTGACCACCGCCTGACCTCTGTGGGTCTCGCTGACGGTCTCCACCTCCATCTCCAGGGTCTTGGAGAGGGCGTTGAAGTAGACCCCCACGGTGTCGCCTGGGTCGATCTGGTCTGCCGCCTCACCGGGGACGGTGATGGCATAGTACCAGACCGGGTTGGTGACCAGCTTGCCCAGGGTGTTGCTGTTGTCCAGGGGGACCAGATCGGAAAACTCCTCCAGGCCCTCGGGGGAGATGCCCACCAGAGAGTCGGGGTTCAAAAGGGTCTCATACCCGTCCAGATAAGAGGAAAACATCCCCGCTTCGGCCGCCGTGATGGTGGTGGCGCCGTCCTGGTAGTTCTGAAGGGATGCATATTTGTTGTGGAGCTCACCGGCCGAGGCGTTCATCTCCGCCGCTGCGGCGTTGGACACCAGGAACTCCCGTCGGAGGATGAGCTTCCGATAGTTCTCGGTCTCCTCCTGGAGGTTGGAGTAGTTGCCAGTGGAGGCCGAGGTGCGCAGATTCACCATGGCGTCCAGCATCAGGTCCTCCAGGGCAGCGCCCGAGGGAGAGCCGGACCAGGTGGCGTACTGAAGGGCGCCCAGGTCGTACTTGGTCCGCAGGAATTCCTCCTGGTTTTCCACGTACTGCTCGTCCTGGTAGACCACGGCGATGGTAGCACCCTTGGCCACGTGCTCACCCTGGTTTCTGCTGAGCTGGATGAGACCGTCGCCGGCGCCGGGCACCGGCTGCTCGGACCGGACCACCCAGCCCTCGGCGGCCACGCTCTCCTCCATCACGTCGGTGTAGGTCACCGTGGTGGGGTAGGAGTTGCGCAGGCCCACCCAGGCAGAAATGATCAGGTAGACCACGATGGCCACCACGACCACCGGTATCACGATTTTGGTAAATATGGATCCCTTAAACTTCATACCTATGCCTTCCTGTCAGTCGGAGCTCTCCTCCTCCCAGCTCAGGGGCCGCTCGGGCACAATGGTGGAAATGGCATGCTTGTACACCATCTGCTGCTTGCCGTCGCTGTAGATGACCACCACAAAGGCGTCAAAGCCACGGATCTCCCCCCGGATCTGGAAGCCATTGACCAAAAAGACCGTGGCCCCCATCCGGCTGCGGCGGAGCTTGGAGAGTAATAAGTCCTGTAAGTTGCGTTTTCTGGTTTGTACTGGGGTTGCTGTCTGCATGATGACGCACTCCTTTTCTATGGGATGCGTCTATCCTAATCCTTTCTCCCGGAGAAATTCTGTCGAATCCCGGAGGACGGATGTAAAGTCTGGCTCTTTTGGTAAATATATCCAATGCGCATCCTGGTTCCGTCGGAACCAGGTGAGCTGCCGCTTGGCATACTGGCGGGAGCGGAGCTTGACCTCCTCGGCAGCGGCCTGGAGGTCTCCCCCGTTGGCTACCGCATCGGTCATCTCCTTGTAGCCGATGGCCTGCATGGCAGTGCAATCGGCAGGGACGCCGGAGGCCAGAAGGGCCTTCACTTCCTCCACCAGGCCCATCTCCATCATCACGTCCACCCGCTGGTCGATCCGGGCGTAGAGGTCGGCCCGGTCCTCGTAGGTGAGGGTGATGGTGCAGGCCTCGTACCGGGGCGGGATGGCCTGGGTCTCCTTGTTGTGCTGGGTGATGGTCTTGCCGGTCTCGTACCAGATCTCCAGGGCCCGGATGATCCGGCGTTGGTCATTGGGGTGGAGTTTTTCGGCGGCATCGGGGTCGATCCTTTGCAGATCCTCCCACAGGCCGGGAAGTCCTCCTTCTTCCGCGATCTTCTGGAGCCGTTCCCGCTGACCGCTCTCGGGCTTGAAGGCCGAGAAGGTCCGGCCGGCGCAGAGGGAGTCGATATACTGGCCGGTGCCCCCCACCAGGATGGGGACCTTGCCCCGGGCCAGGATGTCGTCCACGCAGGCGGCCGCCTCCTCCACATACCGGGCCACACTGTAGTTGTCGCCGGGGTCGGCAATGGCCATCATATGGTGGGGGATACCCTCCATCTCCTCCGCGGAGGGGCAGGCGGTGCCGATGGCCATGTTCCGGTAGATCTGCATGGAGTCGGCGGAGACCACCTCGCCGCCCAGGGCCTTGGCCAGGGCGACCCCTAATTTGGTTTTTCCCGTGGCGGTGGGGCCACAGATGACAACGATCTTGGGGGGCATGGGGATGTTCTCCTTTCCCTTGATAACCTTGAAACGGACCCCTCATCAGTCATGGCTGCGCCATGCCAGCTTCTCCCCAGGGAGAAGCCTATGGCCAAAGCCTTCCCCCTGGGGGGAAGGTGCCCCCAAGGGGGGCGGATGAGGGGACCTTATATCCGCTTAAACTGCCGTTCCAGCTGGGCGCGGGTCATGGTAATGGCCACCGGGCGGCCATGGGGGCAGTACTTCACCTGGCCGGTGACCACTGCACGGGCCACCACCATGAGTTCTTCCCGGCTGTTCTTCTGTCCGCCCTTTACCGCAGCCTTGCAGGCCATGGTGTGGAGGACGGCATCCCGGGCGCTGTCCGGGTCGGTGGGGTCACCCAGCAGAAGCTGGGATGCGATCTCGCACAAAGCCTCCTCGGCCTGGCCGGGCTCTAAGTAGTCCGGGACCTCCCGGACGGCCAGGGAGCCGCCGCCGAAGTCGGAGCAGGCAAAGCCGTACCGCTCCAGCAGGGCCAGGTTTTCCAGCAGGACCGCCCCCTCCTCGGGAGAGGGGGTAAAGACCACGGGGGTCAGAAGGGTCTGGGCCATGGGCTGGTAGCCGGACTCCTTCATCCGGTCAAAGTTCAGCCGCTCGTGGGCGGCGTGCTTGTCGATGAGGAAGACCTCATCCCCCCGCTCCACGATGAGGTAGGTGTTCAGCACCTCGCCGGCCAGCCGCCAGGGAGCTTCCTCCTGGACAGGGGGCGGGGGCAGGGGCTCTGCCTTCACTGGCTCCACCGGGGGTGCAGGGAGCTTGATCTGCTCCGGTTCGGGGGTGGGGGGTGTATCCAGGGGTGCACGGGGTTTCTCCACCACGGGCACCTTAGGTTTTTCAACAATTTCCACTGGTTTTTCCACATTCTTGGGGAAAACGGTGGATTTCTCGGTAAATTTCGGGGAAAACTCCGATTTCGCCGGAACAGGGGGGGTGTACGAGGGGGTGTACCCCTTCTCCACCGGCTTCAGGATGGAGGGGGCCGAGGGCCGTCCGCTGTCCCGGAGGGAAGTGCTCCGGAACTCCTGAGCCGTCATCCGACTGAAACCGCCCGTGCTCACCGGGGCCTTGGGGACCGGGGCAGGGGTGGGCGGCGGAGGAGCCACAGGGGCTTTGGGGGGCGCAGGCAGGTCCATGCTGGGGTGGCGGTCCTCCCCCTTCAGGGCAGAGAGGACGGCGTAGTAGACCCCGTCGAAGACCTTTCGTTCATAAAGGAACTTCACCTCGGTCTTGGCCGGGTGGACGTTCACATCCACGGTGGAGGGCTTGATTTCGATTTGAAGGACACAGCCGGGGAACTTGCCCACCATCTTCTGGTTCTCATAGGCCTTTTCCAGGGCGGTCATCAGCAGACGGGACTTCACCTGTCGGCCATTGACAAAGAAGTGCTGGTAGCTGCGGGTACCCCGGCAGCAGGCGGGCAGGGAAACGAAACCGGACACGGTGACCTCCTCAGCCTCACTCTGGACAGGGGTGAACCCCAGAGCGATGTCCCGGCCAAAGACGGCGTACATGGCCGACTTGAGCTTGCCGTCGCCGGGGGAGAGAAGCTCCTGCTTGCCGTCCCGGATGAACTTCACGGCCACCTCCGGGTGGGAAAGGGCCAGTTTCTGGACCAGGGCAAAGACAGCAGCGCCCTCGGCGGCGTCCCGCTTCATAAACTTCAGGCGGGCGGGGGTGTTGTAGAAGAGGTCCCGGACCACCAGGGTGGTGCCCAGAGGGCAGCCTGCCTGGTCCTTGGCCATAACCAGACCGCCCTCGATGGACAGGGAGGTTCCCAGGTCCTCCTGGGCGGTGCGGGTGAAGAGTTCCACCCGGGACACGGCGGAAATGGCGGCCAGGGCCTCACCCCGGAAGCCCAGAGTGCCAATGGCGGACAGGTCCTCCGAGGTCCGAAGCTTGGAGGTGGCATGGCGGAGAAAGGCGGTCTCGCAGTCCTCCCAGGGGATGCCGCTGCCGTTGTCGGCCACCCGGATGAGGGACATGCCGCCTTTTTGAATTTCTACGGTGACAGAGGTGGCCCCGGCGTCGATGGCATTCTCCACCAGTTCCTTCACCACGGAGGCGGGACGCTCCACCACCTCACCGGCGGCGATGAGATCCGCTACGTGGGGATCCAGCACTTGTATGTGAGCCATTTCGGGACCTCCTTTCAAAATAGACTTTTGGGATAGGCACACAGATATTCTCTTCGATCCCCAAACCGTTTACGGGGGGATTTGATCCCTACGGGTCTTGCTGCCCATCCCAAAAGTGAGGGGATGCGGCCCGACCCGCGCCCGACAAGCGGGCACTCTCGGTCCGAGACGTGTTTTTTGCTCGGCGCATGTCCGTGCAAAAAACAAATGGAATGTTCTTTCGGCATCTGCGGATGCCGAAATTCTGCGAAGCTATCATATCGGAAAGATATGGCCAAAGTATGACCAAATCTTACAGTTTTTCTTTCAATTCGTACAGCAGGTTCATGGCCTGGAGGGGGGTAAGGGTCTCCAGAGCGGTGGAGCGGAGGGTACTCAGGACCTCCTGCTCTCCCAGGGCAGAGAAGGAGACCTGCTCCTCATCCTCCTGGGGACGGACCGCGGGGGCGGCGTGCTCCCCGGACTCCAGTTCCTTCAAAATCTCCCGGGCACGGCGGATAACCTTGGACGGGACACCCGCCAGGTTGGCCACCTCGATGCCGTAGCTCTGGTCGGCCCCGCCGGGGACGATCTTTCGCAGGAAGATGATCTCGTCCTTCTTCTTCCGGGCGGCGATGTTGAAGTTCTTCACCCCGGCCAGCTGGCCTTCCAGCACGGTCAGTTCGTGGTAGTGGGTGGCGAAGAGGGTCTTGGCCCCCAGTCGCTTGGGGTCGGCGCACCACTCCAGAACGGCACGGGCGATGGACATGCCGTCGTAAGTGGAGGTACCACGGCCAATCTCATCCAGGATGAGAAGGCTTCGGCCGGTGGCGTGCTTCAGAAGCTCTGCCACCTCGGTCATCTCCACCATGAAGGTGGACTGTCCGCCGGCCAAGTCGTCGGAGGCACCAATGCGGGTGAAGATCCGGTCCACAATGCCGATCCGGGCAGACCGGGCGGGAACAAAGGAGCCCATCTGGGCCATAAGGACCATGAGGGCCACCTGTCGCATGTAGGTGGACTTACCGGCCATGTTGGGGCCGGTGATGATGGCGGCCAGGTTGTCCTTGCCGTCCATGTAGGTGTCGTTGGGGACGAAGAAGGCGTCGGGGCGCATCTTCTCCACCACCGGATGGCGACCTTCGGAAATTTCCAGCTTGTCGGAAAGGTCCACCCGGGGCATGCAGTAGTTGTTCTCGGCCGCCACGTTGGCAAAGCCGGTGAGCACGTCCACCTGGGCCACGGCGGCGGCCAGGTTCTGGACCTCTGCCGCCTGGGCAGCGGCCTGGTCCCGGATCTGGCAGAAAATCTGATATTCCAGGGCCACGATCCGGTCCTGGGCGGAGAGGATGGTGTGCTCCATGTCCTTCAGCTCCTGGGTGATGAAGCGTTCGCAGTTCACCAGGGTCTGCTTGCGGATATAGTCTTCGGGCACCAGGTCGTAGTAGGACTTGGACACCTCGATGTAATAGCCAAAAACTTTATTAAAGCCCACTTTCAGGGACTTAATGCCGGTCTTTTCCTTCTCCCGGGCTTCCAGCTGGGCGATGATCCCCTTGGTATCGGTGAGGATGAGGCGAAGCTGGTCCACCTCTTCGTTGTAACCGGGGCGGATGATGCCGCCCTCCCGGACGGAGAAGGGAGGTTCCTCCACGATGCCTTGGGTGATGAGCTCCACCAGAGCGGGCAGGCCGTCCAGCTGAGCACGGAGACCGGCCAGCAGGGCGGGGGACTTTTCCGGCAGAAGGTTCTGCAGGTAGGGGGTGCGGCTGAGACCGGCGGCCAGGGCCACCAGGTCACGGGCACCGGCAGAGCCGTAGACGATGCGGGAAATGAGGCGTTCCAGGTCGGTGATCTCCCGGAGAAGCTGGGTGATCTCCCCCCGCTCCACGGGGTTGTCCACCAGCCAGGCCACGCCGTCCAGACGGCGGGTGATGGCGATGGGGTCCAGGAGGGGCCGTTCCAGCCAGTTCCGCAGGAGACGGCCGCCCATGGCGGTGCGGGTCTTATCCAGGACCCACAGAAGGGAGCCCTTTTTCTCCTTGCCCCGGAGGGTCTCGGTCAGCTCTAAATTCCGGCGGGCCACCGGGTCCAGCTCCATAAAGCGGCCGGAGGCGTAGTACCGGAGGGTGTTCATGTAGGAAAGGTCGGTCTTCTGGGTCTCGTAGAGGTAGGCCATGAGACCGCCCACCGCCCGGAGGGCAGGGGAGGCATCGGCGGGCAGTTCCTCCAACCCATTCTTAAACTGGTGACCGGCCAGAGACTGGGCAGCTTCCAGATCGAAGCGGGTCTCGTCGGCCTGCTCCACCCGACAGCCGGACTTTCCGGTGAGGTATGCCAGAACGGCAGGGTCCCAGGCACCGGGGGAGAGGATGGTCTCCCGGGGGGAGAACCGGGCCAACTCGTTGACGGCGTGGTCCTGCCAGCCCTCAAAGGGGAAGCTGGTGAGGAAGACCTCACCGGTGGACACGTCGCCAAAGGACAGACCGGCCCCTTCCTCGCCAGCCCACAGGGCGGCCAGGAAGTTGTTCTTGCCCTCTTCTAGCATGTTCTCCTCGATGAGGGTGCCGGGAGTGACCACACGGATGACCTCCCGGTCCACCAGACCCTTGGCCTGGGCGGGGTCCTCGGTCTGCTCGCAGATGGCCACCTTGTAGCCCTTGGCGATCAGCCGGGCGATGTAGCCCTCGGCGGAGTGGTAGGGGACACCGCACATAGGGGTCCGCTGGTCCTCGGGCTTGTTCCGGTCCCGGGTGGTGAGGGTGAGGTTCAGTTCGGCGGCGGCGGTTTTGGCGTCCTCGTCGAACATCTCGTAAAAGTCACCCAGGCGGAAGAAGAGGAGGCAGTCCGGGTGCTGGGCCTTCATCTCGTTGTATTGTCTTTTCATGGGGGTGAGTTCAGCCATGAAATGATCCTTTCTACTTTGGAAACCCGCTTCGCTGGGCTTCCCAAAGTGGGGGATTGCGCTTCGGTCTGCGCACGGGCCAAGGCCCGCACACTCCCTCCGCGAGAAGTATGTTTTCCGACGTACACGCCGCCGGAAAACATGATATGAATTTCTTTCGCCGCTGCGGCGGCGAAACTCTGCGAGGCTTAAATAATTTCGCCAAAGAGGGCCCAGGTGGAGGAGCCGGTGATGCGAGCTTCCTGCCAGGTGCCGATGAGGTCCTCGCCGCCCTCCAGGTGGATCAGACGACCACCGGCGGTGCGGGCGGAGAGCTTGCCGTCGGCCCCCACGCCGTCCACCAGACAGCGGTAGGTCTTGCCCACGTACTCCTGGTGCTTCTCCCCGGAGATCTCGTTCTGCCGCTGGAGAAGTCTCTGGAAGTTGGCGCTCTTCTGCTCCTTGGGCATGGGGTCTTCCATCTTTTCGGCGGGAGTCCCCTTCCGGGCGGAGAAGATAAAGGTAAAGAGGGCATCGTAACGGACCTCTTCGATGAGGCTCAGGGTCTCCTCAAACTCCTCCTGAGTCTCACCGGGGAATCCCACGATGACATCGGAGGTGAGGACCACGTTGGGAATACGTTCCCGGAGCTGACGGACCAGCTCCAGGTAGTGTTCTCTGGTGTAGCGGCGGTTCATGGCCTGGAGGACCCGGCTGCTGCCGGACTGGAAGGGGAGATGGAGGCAGGGGGCCACCTTCTCGCATTTGGCCATAGCATCAAAGAGCCGCTCGGAAGCGTCCTTGGGATGGCTGGTCATGAACCGGATGAGGAAGTCACCGGGAATTTCATTCACCTGCTCCAACAGCCAGGCGAAATCGATGCCCCGGCCCAGGTCCTTGCCGTAGGAGTTCACGTTCTGGCCCAGGAGGGTGATGTCCTTATAGCCGGCCTCGGCCAGTTCCCGGACTTCGGCCAGGATGTCTTCGGGCTCACGGCTCCGCTCACGGCCCCGGACGTAGGGGACGATGCAGTAGGTACAGAAGTTGTTGCAGCCGTGCATGATGGATACCCAGCCCTTGATGGTGTTCTGCCG
The DNA here is from genome assembly GCA_017547425.1 of Ruminiclostridium sp. Classification (GTDB taxonomy): domain Bacteria; phylum Bacillota; class Clostridia; order Oscillospirales; family Oscillospiraceae; genus Evtepia. The sequence goes on along the minus strand of JAFYPT010000003.1, from coordinate 1,861 downwards.
GACCACAGGGATGCCCTCGGCCACGGCCCCGGGCACGTCCTCGGTGGCAAAGACCCGCTTTCCCTTTTCCAGCTTGCGCAGGAGCAGTTCGGGGAACTGCCACATGAGCTGGGGACCAAAGACCAGGTCCACATGGGGGAAGGATCGCTTCAGCCGATCGGACACATGGTCCTGCCGGGCCATGCAGCCGCAGATGCAGATGAGCTGGTCGGGGTGGCGGCGCTTGGTGTGGGTGAGGGCACCCACGTTGCCAAAGACCCGCTGCTCGGCGTGTTCCCGGATGGCGCAGGTGTTCAGCAGGACCAGGTCGGCCCCTTCCTCGGTATCGGTAAACTCGTACCCCATGCGGGCCATATAGCCCCGCAGGCGTTCGGAATCGGCCTCGTTCTGCTGGCAGCCGTAGGTGTCCACAAAGGCCTTTTTCTGGCCGGGACGACGGTCCAGGATGGCATGGATCTGATCACAGATGGAAAGCTGGCGGGCGATGTCTTCCGCCGGAATGGTAGGGGTGGTTCTCAAGGCGATTCCTCCGAGTCGTGTTGGTATATGGGGATAGTGATACAGAATAGAGTATAGCACAATTCGATGGTTTTTTCAAGGAGAGAGGGGAGAAATGGAAGGCCCGGACCGTATCGGTCCGGGCTTAGCCTGTCGAAAAAGGCAAAGCCTTTTCCGACATAGGGGATTGCGGCCTGTTGCATCGCATAAATTGTGCACCTGTGGCACACAATTTCCACGTTTACAGGCCGAGAAGTGTTTTCTGGCACGCACATGTCGCGCCAGAAAACGTATTTCACTTTATTTCGCCGTTGCGACGGCGAAACTCTACGAGGTTTTTTGACACTCTGAGGCCCGGACCATTGCGGTCCGGGCCTGGTTCGTTTTTCGGCAAGATATGTAAATTCTCCAGAGAGTGGGCCAAGGTTGTGCGATTCTTTCCGTTTTCGTAGGGGCGATTCACGAATCGCCCGGGAACGTGGAAGCATGGAACCAGGTTGGTCAGGACACCGCCACCGCTCCCACGGTGTAATCCGCCCAGGGGCCGTTGAGGGGGCGGGTGGTGGTGCAGTCGCAGAGGAACAGGGCCCCCAGGCCGCTCTTCCACAGCTGGGCCGAGAAGGTCAGGCTGGTGTCCGTCCGCTCGGTTTCCGTGAAGGACAGGAAATAGCCCTCCTCCCAGTACAGGTTCTCCATGTCGATATATCCCTGGTCACCCAGTTCCTCCATGGTTCCCTGAACCACAGTCAGCCCCGTGTCCCACTCCAGCAGCAGGGCCACAGCGGACTGCTCGGCAGGGGAGAGGGCGGTCTGGGACAGGTCCAGGCCAATCATCTGGGCCCCGTGGGCCAGGGCGGCATCCTCCTCCGCCAGGTCTTGGAAGACCTCCAAACAGAGCTGGGCCGTGTCGTCAAAGCCCTCCGCCTGGACCCACACGGCCTCCACCTCTCCCAGCTGGGCGGGGTAGGTCTCCATGATGTCCCCGTCAAAGCCGATGACCACCAGGTCTCCGTCTTCGATCTCGGTGCGGCTGGGGTCCTGGAAGCGGATGTCAGCCTCCCGGCAGGAGGCGGTGAACACATCGGCCTTTCTTCCGTCTGCCTGGGCCAGAAGGAGGGTGCCGTCCTCCTCCTCCATCACCCGGCAGGTCATGGTGGCTGCCCCCGGGGGCATGGTGAAGTCCACAGTCTCCTCCAGGGGCAGGTCCTACCCGCCGCAGGCCGTCAGACCCAGGGAAAGGGCTAAGATCACAAGTAATTTTTTCATGGAAATCCCTCCTTTGCCCTCTTAGACGGAAGGTCTCCCAAAAAAGTTCCCTGGTTTCTTTCTATAATGAGGAACCGTTGACTATTTCCCCTGCACC
>JAFYPT010000125.1 GCA_017547425.1 Ruminiclostridium sp. | reverse complement strand
GGTCTGGCCCTGATCCTGACGGGGTTCTTTCTGCAGATGTATCTTACAAAACGCAATCCCTGACAAAAACGCACAGCTGGAAAGCTGTGCGTTTTTCTGTGCTTATGTTTCATCCGGGAACATATGCTGGAGGAACTGTTCCAGGGCGGGATTTTCATCCTCTTTCCGCCAGACAGCGATGATTTCTTCCACCTCGCCCTCGCCCACCAGGGGAACGAAGACCAGGTTGTCCCCCTCCTGCCGCTTGTTGGCGCAGTAGGCAGGGAGGATGGAGATCCCCATTTCAGCCTCCACCATTATGGTGACGCTCTCCATGTCGCTGGATCGGAGGATGATATCCGGCTGATAGCCTGCGGCTTGGTAGAGCTGGATGTAGTGGGCGTCTCCCAGGGAGTCCCCGTCGCTGGAAGGGGACATGAAGAAGAGTTTTTCCCCCTTCAGGTCGGCCCGGGTCAGAGAGGTCCGGCGGGCGTAGGGGTGCCCCTTGTACAGGGTGGCCATGAGCTGAACTTCCTCCACCAGATGGTGGTTTACCCAGGGCTCCTGCCGGATGTTGGTGCTGTCCCAGGTGAAAATCACGTCATACTCTCCCCGGAGGAGCCCCGCTGCCAGCAGGTCGGTGGTGTACCGATAGCAGGCGATGTGGACGTTGGGAAAGGCCTGGTGGAAATTTCGGAGCTTTTTGGAGAAATCACTGTACTCATAGCCCTTGGTATAGCCGATGCGCAGGGTGCCTATAGGACCTGTGGCGGCTTCCCGGGTGCGCTCCACCGCCTGACCCATCCGCTCCAGAATGGCCCGGGCTTCCATAAGAAAGACTTGACCTGCCGGGGTCAGGGTGATAGGGCGGGTGTTTCGGTCCACCAGCTTCACACCCAGGCTTTCCTCCAGGGCGTGGACCTGCTGGGTGATGGCAGTTTGTGATATATAATGTTGGGTGGCGGCTTTGGTGAAGTTTTGGTGTTCGGCCACCGCCACGAAATACCGCAGTTGGTTCAGATTCATGGTCGATTCTCCTTGGATCTAGCATAACTTTTTCTTATTATAGTATAAATAGATGGTATTTGCAATATTTATGCTCCTATCATAAAATCATTATCGAACCTGTTTTGACACCAGGGTTCCCATCACAAAAAACGGGGCGGCCACCGCACCCGATGACAAGGAGATAGAATCATGGAAAAGAGTTTATTTATCCCCCTGCGTGAGGAAGGTCTCACCACCATGCGCATCCGCTACGACTTCAAGACTGATGCTGTCCGCCTGTATGCAGCCAAGGAGTGGGAACCTGACCACGACTTCGCCGGCTACAACCACACCTGGTGGATCGACGGCATTTACACCGAGGACGCTCGCTTCCTGAACACCAAGGAAGTTTGGGCTATGTTCGAGAAGTACGGCCAGAAGGAGTACCTGGAAGAGGTCCTGAACCTGCTGCGTGCCGGCAAGCACTTCGGTATCGACATCTACTACTACGACAAGTACGACATCCGCTACATGATGAACGAGCACAGCCGCAAGCTGGGCCTGCTGAACAAGAGCCATGCCATCATGGCCGGCGGCATCCGTCGTCACACCTATGCTGAGCCCGAGATCGAGGTCATCATCGACGGTCTGAACCTGGGCCGCGGCATGAGCTTCAAAAACATCGCTGGTCACCTGCCCTTCGGCGGCTGCAAGGCTACCGTTACCATGGACGAGCTGGACCTGAACAACATGGAGATCATGGGCTTCCTGGCCTTTGCTCTGGACAGCTGCCGCGATATGACCGGCCCCGACATGAACTTCCCTGTGGAGATGTCCGACGTGATGATCGAGCAGGGCTACTCCATGCAGTACACCGGCGGTGTCAAGGCCAAGACCGGCCCCACCGGCACCCCCACCGCATACGGCGTGTACCTGGCCCTGCTGGAGGCCATCAACTTCCAGGAAGGTGTCCGCAGCGTGGCCGGTAAGTCCGTCTCCCTGTCCGGTCTGGGCGCTGTGGGCTGGTTCATGGGTGAGTACCTGCTGGAAGGCGGCGTCTCCAAGCTGATCGTCTCCGACATCAACGAGGATGTGGTCCAGAAGTTCATCGCCGAGCATCCCGGCCATGACATCGTCTCCTGCCCCGTGTCCGAGGCTCTGTTCCAGGACGTGGACATCCTGAGCCCCTGCGCCATCGGCGGCATCTTCACCGACGAGACCATCGCCAAGCTCAACTGCAAGTACATCTTTGGCTCCTGCAACAACGGTCTGCGTGCATCCTCTCAGGAGGAAGAGATCCGTCTGGCCAAGCTGATTGCTGACCGCGGCATCCTGTACCAGGTGGAGTGGTGGCACAACACCGCCGGCGTTATCTGCGGTGCAGAGGAGTACCTCTTCGACGGCGACGAGGCTTCCCTGCGTGCCAAGGTGGAGGAGATCATGACTGCCAACACCATCCTGTCCCTGAACGGGGCCAAGGAACAGGGCATCACTCCTACCGAGTTCGTCTACAAGTACTGCGAAGACCTGCTGTATAAGTAAGCAGGTCCCCTGAAAGGAAGAGATTACATTGGAAACTAAGAGAGGCTTTGCCTCCCGTCTGGGCTTCATCATGAGTATGGCTGCCTTCTCCATCGGCATCGGTAACCTGTGGAAGTTCCCTTACGTGGTGGGCAACAACGGCGGCGGCGCCTTCCTGATGGTCTACCTGATCATCGTTCTGGTCATTGGTGTCCCTGCGTTCCTCATTGAGCTTACCCTGGGACGGTCTTCCCAGTTGTCTCCCATCCGGGGCATGCGTGTCCTGGAGGACAAGAAAAAGACTGGTTGGAGTTCCATCGGCTGGCTGGGCTGTGTGGCCATCTTCATCATCGTCAGCTACGCCACCATGATCGTGGGTGGCTGGACCGGCGGCTATATCTTCAAGATCGTTACCGGTTCCCTCCAGGGGCTGACTCCCGATGAGATCGCCGGAGTCTTCGGTTCCTTCTGCGGCGACCCCATCATCCTGGTCTTCGCTGCCATCCAGGCTCTGCTCCTGTGGCTGTGCCTGATCTCCGGTGTTAAGAAGGGCGTGGAAAAGGTCTGTTCCATCCTTCTGCCCACCCTGTTCGTCATCATGATCGTTCTGGCTGTCTACGCCAACACCCTGCCTGGCGCATCCGAGGGCCTCAAGTGGTACGTCACCCCCAACTTTGCTGCCGTCACCTCCGACAGTATCGCAGCAGCGGCCACCCAGGTCTTCTTCTCCATCGGCATCGGTATGTGCTGCGCCTTCGTCTACGGCAGCTACATTGGCAAGGACAGCAACCTGACCGGTTCCGTCACCCTGACCGCTGTTCTGGACACCCTGGTGGCTGTTTTGGCTGGTCTCATCTGCGTGCCCGCCCTGTTCGCCTTCAACATCGAGCCTACCGCAGGTCCTTCCCTGATTTTCATCACCCTGCCTCAGCTCTTCAACGCCATGGGCTCCTTCGGCACCATCTTCGGCGGCCTGTTCATGATCTGCGTGTTCTTCGCAGGCTTCACCTCCATTCTGGGCGGTTCTGAGGCCCTGGTTGCCACCGTCTGCGACTCCAGAGGTTGGGGTCGTAAGAAGGCTGCTACCGTCATCGTGGTGGCTCAGTACCTCTTCAGCATCCTCTTCACCCTGTCCTTCGGTAGCGGTTCCATCGCTCAGATCAAGATCATGGGCCTGGGTCTCTTCGACTTCTCCGACTTCATCGCCAGCCTGTGCATGTGCCTGGGTGCTCTGCTCATGGTGGTCTATGTCATCCGCCGCTGGGGTTTCAAGAAGTTCCAGGAGGAGG
>JAFYPT010000124.1 GCA_017547425.1 Ruminiclostridium sp. | reverse complement strand
GTCCCCGGTAAAGCCGCAGACCGGAGAACGGAGAACGGCCACCAGTGGGATGTCCTGCCGGGGGTTGTCCAGGATTTGGAGCCAGGACAGGGCCACGGAGATCTCGGTAGTCTGGAAGAAATCTCCCCCCTCCTCGGCGGACCAGCCTACGCCCTGTTCCTCCAATGCCAGGGTGTAGAAATGACGGACCGGTCCGGGGGACCGCAGGAGGATAGCGATGTCATCGGGACGAAGAGGACGGGTCCCCCCTGCCCCGTCGGACACGGGGAACTGGCTGTCCAGCAGGGCCTTGATCTCCTTGGCTACGAAGCGAGCCTCCAGGTAGTTCTTGTTCTGCTTGTCCTCCAACAGAGCGGGGTCTTCCGAGAAGTCCAGCACATGGAACTCGGTCTGGTAACCCGTCCCATCCGGGAAGGTTCCCCCGGGGTAGAGGGCCTGCTCATCGGTATAGTCCATCTCACCCAGTTCCCGGGACATGATGTTCCGGAAGAGGTCGTTGGCAGCCTCCAGGACCTCCGGGCGGGAGCGGAAGTTTTTGGACATGGTGATCTTTCGGTCCTCTCCCTCCCCGGCTTCCGTCCAAGGGGCAAAGGTCCGGTATTTCTCTAAAAAGATGGTGGGGTCGGCCAAGCGGAACCGGTAGATGGACTGCTTCACGTCACCCACCATGAAGAGGTTTCTGCCCTCATCCGACAGGGCCTTGAAGATGGTGTTCTGGACCTGGTTGGTGTCCTGGTACTCGTCCACCATGATCTCGGCATACTGACTCCCCCACTGGCGGGCCAGGTCGGTGGGCTGACCGTCCTCGTCCACCAACAGACGGACAGCGTAATGCTCCAAGTCAGAAAAATCCAACAGGGACTTCTTTTGCTTGGCTTGGTCGTAGGCAACGGAGAAATCTTCCACCAGAGAAATCAGGCCGCTCATGGCCGGGGCCACCAGAGCCATATCGGCCAAAAGTTCGGCCGAAGGGCTGGCAAACTGCTTGGTCAGGCCGGTGGTGACCTTTTTACACCGCTCCCGGATGGCCTTGATCTGCTCCTGGGCAGCCACGTCCTCCACGTTCTTGGCCCCGCCAAACCGGGGGTACTCCACGGTGAGCTGGGCGGCTTCGTCCCAGCTGCGGGAGAGAGCCTGCGCCAGGTCTTCCAGGTCACCCAGGGTGGTTTGCAAACTGGGGAGATAGGCCTTTTCCAGAACGGGGTCGTTCTCGGCCAGGTCACAGGCCCGCTCCATCTGACCTGCCCAATAATCCACGGTTTCCCGGGCGTCTTCCAGCAGAAGTTTGCCCCAGGGGGTCTGGCCCACGTCGGTAATGCCTGTCAGGTCCAGGGCAGTCCGCTGCTCTTCCAGCCAGGCGATGGGGTCGGGGTAGCTCTGGGTCTTGCCGTAGACGTCCAGGGTGATCTCCACCAAACGGCTGTCGTCCCGTCCGGCAGTGAGAACATCCAGAAGCTTGGCAAAGTCCCCCTCCGGGTCTACCTCCTCGTACCGCTCCTCCAGCACCTGGTCCAGGGTGCGGTTCATCAGGACCTTGGCTTCCTCGTCCTCACAGAGAGCAAAATCGGCGGGTAAGTCCAGCAGATGGCCCCACTGTCGCAGGAGGACGGTGCAGAAGGCGTGGATGGTGGAGATCTGAGCTTTGTACAGCAGGGCGGTCTGGCGACGGAGGTGGGCATTCTCCGGTTGGAGGGCCAGGGCCTGGTCAATCTCCTTGGCGATTCGGCCCCGCAGTTCCTCGGCGGCAGCCCGGGTGAAGGTAATGATGAGGAACTCATCCACATTTTTCCCCTCGGTGAGGATCCGGTCCAGGAGTCGTTCCACCAGGACACGGGTCTTACCGGAACCAGCGGCGGCAGAAACCAGAAGACCTCCCCCTCGATTCTTCACCACCGCTTCCTGTTCAGGTGTCCGCTTCACGGCCATGGCCGTCACCTCCCTCCTCCTTCTGGGCCAGCCAGCCCCAGAATTCGCTGTTCTTCACCGACGGAATCCACCGCCGATGGTCCTTCTTTTCTTCAAACTGGCAGGCCCGGAAGAACTCGCAGTACTGACAGGCGTTCTTGCTGGGTCCCCGCCAGAAGGGGTCTGCGTCGATGTTGCCGGCGGCGATCTCCCGGCAGATATCTTTTAGAATGTGCTGGGTGTGCTTCTTCAGACGGCCCAGCTTTTCGGCGGATACCAGGGCATCGCCGGTGATCTTACCTGTTCGGCTGCTCACCTTCAGGGGCAGGAACCGAAGCCCGCCCTCCTGGTGTTCCATGGCCTCCAGGACCTCTTCCTCCTCCAGGACCAGGCCCCGGCGGACCAGTTCTTTGTCCATAAGGGCCCTGCGGGCATTCTCATCCATGTCCCGGCTGCCGGAGATCACGGCCTCCCGGGCGGGAAGGTACAGGACACCAGCGGGGACGGTCTCGGCCCCAAAGTGGGCCCCGCCCTTTTCCTCCAGGGTGAAGAGGTAGAGAAGCATTTGCAGACCCAAACCGTTCCAAACTTCGGTCAGGTCAAAGGACTTTCGGCCGGTCTTGTAGTCCACCACTCGCAGGTAAAGACGACCGTCCTTGACCCAGCCGTCCACCCGGTCCACAAAACCGGAGATCCGCAGGGTCACATCCCCCTCCCGGACCTCCACCGGGGGCAGGTCCTTGCCGTAGCCAAATCCCAGCTCAAAGGCGATGGGCTGGAAGTCCGAGGCGCGCAGCTCGGCGGCTACGTTTTCCACCACCGCCTGGACGTTCTTTTGCAGGCGGCGGAAGAGATATTTGAAGCGGGGGGTCTGGTGCTCCATGCCCCCCAGTTCGGTGAAAATGTAGTCCTTTACCACCTGCTGGGTCAGGTCCTTGATGTCCTGGTCCGTGCAGGTCTGGATGCCTCCACGGTCCCGGACGGCTTGGAAGACGTGCTCCAGAACATAGTGAACGAAGGTGCCGTACTCCGGGGCGTGGAACCCGGCAGGGCGGCGGTCCTTGGCCCCCAGGCCGTACCGGAGGAAGTAGGCAAAGTGGCAGGATTTGTATTGGTCCATGCGGGAAGCCGACATGGCCACTTTCTCTCCATACAGGTCCTTGACGGCCTTGGGAGACAGCTTCCCCCGCTCCCACCGGGCAGCACGGTCCAGGCGGCGGAAGGAGGCCGCAAAGTCCTCCCGCTCTTCCAGCTGTGCTCTGGCCTCGGCCCAATGGGCGGCCACGGCCCGAAGCTGGTCGGGAGAGGGTTTGGTCCAGGCGGGCTGTTCCGCCTGAGGGAACAAAGCCCGCAGGGACTCCACCAGAAAAGAGGGCCGCTTTTCTCCGCCGCTCTCTCCGGCGGCAGGCCAGGTCACATAGAGCTTGTCCGTGGGCTTGGTGCAGGCGGTGTAGACGATGGTCTCCTCACGGCTGATCTTTTCCTCCATCCGGGGGGCCAGTTCCAGGCCATAGTCCTCCAACAGTTCCCGGTCCCGGTCGGTGAGCAGCCCCCCACCGGGGGTCACCAGGGGGATGGAGCCATCATCGGCCCCCAGCAAAAAGAGAACCTTGCAGGTCCGATTGGACAGACGCTGGGCATCGCCGGCGGTGACACGGTCCAGAGAGGCCGGGATAGAGCCGACCGAATACCGGGACAGCAGGAGTTTCAGCAGGCGGGCGAACTCAGAGAAGTCCACCTCCATCTCTCCCAGGAGAGCCGTGCACTGTTCCAGACCCTGGCAGAAGATCTCCCACAGCTGACCGGTCTGACGGGCCAATTCCGGTTCCCCCTGTTCCAGAAGCCGGGCGGTGCGGGCCTCCAGGGCCTCGGGGGCGCCAATGTCCTCCAGGAATCGGTAAAGAGCCAGGACCTGATCCCGGACGGGTTTTTTCGGCTCCTTGCCCAAGGCATTGAGGGAACCGATCACTCGCTGACGGAGACTATTCAGTTCCTCCAGGACGGCCTCGTCCCCGTCCCGGAAGGTCTGGTGGTAGCCATCGGGGTGCATGGTCCAGGTTTTGGCCCAGCGGCTCCCCCAGATGTTCCAGGTGAGGACGTAGTTTTCCAGTTTGTCACATTCCTCTGCCGTCAGGCCGGCCAATCCGGTCTTCAGGTAGCGGAACATATCCTCGTAGGCGTAACCCCCGTTCACGCAGTCCATGGCGGCGGTGATGAGGGTGAAGATGGGCTTTTGCAGAATGTCGGTCATGTCCGACTGGAAGAGGGGAATGTCATACTCGCCAAAAATCCCCTCCAGGTGCTCCCAGTACCGGTCCATGGTCCGGGCGGAGATGGCAATATCCCGGTAGCGAAGGGTCCCGGATCGAACCAGGTCCCGAATCTCTCCGGCAGCCCAGCGGACCTCCTCCCGGGGGGTGGGCAGGCAGACCAGGACCACCCGGTCATCCTCCCCTTCATAGGACGTTTTATGGGCGGCAAAGAGGTTCTCTTCCAGGTGAGTCAGGGCCTCAGGGC
>JAFYPT010000123.1 GCA_017547425.1 Ruminiclostridium sp. | reverse complement strand
CTGGGCTTTACCGGCACCGAAGAGGGCATCGCCGCCCACGCTGTGGTCCTCATTGAGGCCAACCACAAAACCTGACACAGTTACCTCCTTCCAGACATAGAATGGCCCTGGGAGGAGGTATTTTTTTATGTACTATCTCATCATGTGCCGGTCCCTGACCTATGCCCAGCGGGTGGCCAACACCCTGGAGCGGTCGGGGGTCCCAGCACGCATCCTCCGCTCTCCCGCTGAGATCTCCCCCAAGGGCTGCAGCTATTCCGTCCGGGTGGGGGAGCGGCAGCTCTCCCGGACCCTCACGGTGCTGGCCCAGAAGAAGCTCCCTTATCTGGGGATCTATGTGGGGCGGAGGGGGTCTGGGTATCAGGAGGTGGAGCTGTGATCTATTTTGACAGCGCCGCCACTACTCTGCAGAAGCCCCCAACTGTGTCCCGGGCGGTTCGCTGCGCCATGGCTACCATGGCCAGTCCTGGGCGGGGAGACCACGGCCCGGCTGCCCGGGCGGGAAAACTGCTGCTGGCCTGTCGGGAACGGGCCGCCGACCTGTTCCAGGTGGGGGAACCCGACCGGGTGATCCTCACCTCCAACGCCACCCATGGCCTGAACATCGCTGTCAAAACCCTGGTGAAGCCTGGGAGCACCGTCCTCCTGTCCGGCTGGGAGCACAACGCAGTGACCCGCCCCCTTCAGGCCATCCCGGAGATCCGGGTGGTGACCCTGCGGACCCCGCTCTTTCGCCCGGATCTCTTTCTGGAGGAGCTGGACCGGCAGCTCACGGAGGAAGTGGACGTGATGATCTGCACCCAGGTCTCCAACGTTTTCGGCTATGTCCTGCCGGTGGAGGAGACAGCCGCCCTGTGCCGGGCCAGAGGGGTTCCGCTGATGGTGGATGCCTCCCAGGGGGCCGGTCTGCTGCCCATCCGTCTGGAGGACTGGGGGGCGGACTTTGTGGCTATGCCCGGGCACAAGGGACTCTATGGTCCCCAGGGAACGGGACTCCTTTTGTGCCGGGAGGGAGGAGAACCCATCCTGGAAGGGGGGACGGGGAGCGATTCCCGAAGCCGGTCTATGCCGGAGTTTCTGCCGGACCGGCTGGAGGCCGGGACTCACAACGTCCCCGGGGCGGCGGGTCTGCTGGTGGGGATGGACTTTGTCCGGCGCACGGGACCGGGACGGCTCCTTCGGCACGAGACCGCTCTAAAGGACCTGGCAGGGGAGGGGTTAGGGAAACTGCCCGGGGTTCAGGTCTTTCACACCAGAGGACCCAGCCAGACGGGGGTCCTGTCCTTCCGGGTGGCCCACTGGGATGCCGGGGAACTGGCGGATCGTCTGGCCCGCCGGGGGATCGCTCTCCGGGCAGGGCTCCACTGCGCCTCCACCGCCCACGAGACGGTGGGCACGGCGGAGTCCGGGACCCTACGGTTGAGCTTCTCAGCCTTCAACACGGCAACGGAAGTGAAACGGTTTTTGGATGTGATGAAGGGACTTGTATAACAAACTGTAGGGGCGGCTGACAGCCGCCCGCAGCGTGGAGGGGACCCTCTGCGTGAGGCGGGCGGATGCTATCCGCCCCTACATGCCCTTGCGGGATAAAGTAAATTTCATAGGTCCTCGGGGTTGTAAATAGGCCGGAAATACAGTATAATAACTTGAATTACCATGTAAAACTCGGGGTGGTATACCCTCTGGCCAAATAGGCCCAAATCACAGGAAGGGAGGACCATGGTTTTGACTTCAGTGATGCAGTTTTTCTCCACCATTCTGGACTACCTGCGGCTCATCACCATCGCAGATATGGTGGACATCGCCATCATGGCATTCATCATTTATAAGGGCATCATCCTGCTCCAGCGGACCAACGCTGTGGCTGTCGCCAAGGCCCTCCTGCTGATCTTTGTGGTCATGTGGGTGTCTTACCAGTTCAACCTGAACGCCGTGAACTTTGTGCTGAGCAAGGCCATGGAGCTGGGTCTTCTGGCCCTGGTCATCATCTTCCAGCCGGAGATCCGCCGCTTCCTGGAACGAATGGGCAGCAACAACCTGAGCTTCTACCGGATCTTCCGGGGGAGCAACGCCCCCTCCAGCGAGCTGGAGGCTGCCATCAACGAGACCGTAGAGGCCTTTGCCGAGATGTCCAAGAACAAAGTGGGCGCCCTCATGGTCTTCGAGCGGGAAACCGACCTGACCAACATCATCTCCTCGGGTACCCCTTTCCAGTCCACGGTCACCAGTGAACTGCTGAAAAATATTTTCTTCCCCAAGGCCCCCCTCCACGACGGCGCGGTGGTGGTCCGGAAGGGAAAAATCGCCTCTGCCGGCTGCATGCTCCCCATGTCCGAGAGCATGAACCTGAGCAAGGAACTGGGCATGCGCCACCGGGCGGGCCTGGGCATGAGTGAACGGTCCGACGCCGTGGTCATCCTGGTCTCTGAGGAGACCGGCGCCATTTCTGTGGTGGTCCATGGCAACCTGCGCCGCCACCTGTCCCCGGAGACCCTGGGGCGTGTCCTGCGCAATGAGCTTCTCCCCCATGAGGAGGTCGTCACCGAAAAGATCCGTAAACGCACCCTGATGTTCTGGCAAGGGAGGTCAAAGAAGGGTGAAGACAAGTAAGAAAGAACGCAAATCCATCAATATCGCTTTGGCTGTGGTTCTGTCTCTGGCCCTGTGGTTCTATGTGATCAACGTGGAAAACCCCACCGGCACCGCCACCATCCGGGATGTGTCTGTGGAGCTTCAGGGGATGGAGACCCTCACCCAGCAGGGCTTTATGGTCACCGAAATAGAGGAAGAGACCAAGGACCTGAAACTGAACGGTCGGAAAAAGACCCTCATGAAGCTGGACAAGGACAACGTCTATCTGGCGGCTGATGTCTCTTCCATCACGGCAGAAGGAGCGTATACCCTCAACTGCCGCACGGTCTACCCCTCCTACGTGAACACCGACAACGTCACCAGCTCCAGCTGGAACAAGATGCAGGTGAAGGTCACCGTCCGGGAGCGGGGAACCAAGGAGATCCCGGTCCGGGGCGAGTTCATCGGCACGGAAGCCGAGGGCTGTCTGGCCGGATGGGTCCTCACCGATCCTGAAACCCTGGAACTCACCGGCCCCAAAGAGATCCTGGACACCATCTCCTATGCCCTGGTCCAGATCACCGGCGCGGATGTCTCCAGCACCATCGTCCAGGAGACTGAGGTGGTCCTCATCGGGGTGGATGGCCAGCCCGTCCAGGAGCTCGATGACATCACCAGCAGCGCAACCGTCGTTCAGGTCACCGTACCTGTCAGAAAATATCTGGAACTCCCCCTCTCCGTCACCTTCCTGGACGGAGGCGGCGCCACCGCCCAGGACGTGAGCTACAAAATCCGCCCCAACACCATCACCGTGGTAGAGCCCCGGCATGAGGACAACATCCCCCTGACGGTGAGCCTGGGAGAGATCGACCTGAGCCAGGTCTATGGAGACACCACCTACGCTATGCCCATCCGTCTGCCTGCGGGGATTACCGCCTGGCGGACCCCGGCCTATGCCACGGTGACCGTCTCTCTGGAGAACCTGGACAGCCGCCAGCTGCCTGTGGAGGACATCCAGCTGCTGAGCATTCCTGAGGGCTGCACTGCAGAGCGCATCAGCCCTAAGCTCTATGTCTGGGTCCGGGGAGAACCCGCCCAGGTGAAGAAGATCACCCAGGAGGACATCCGTGTGGAGGTGGATCTGTCCCAGGCTGTGCCGGGAGAGACCATCCAGCGGTTCCCTGCCAAGGTCACCCTGGTGGGGGAGGAATTTGAAGAGGCAGGGGTTATCGGCACCAACTACAGCGTGGCCTTGCGCCTGACCCGATAATTTTGCAAGATCCTGCCGGCAGGCAGATGGAGGATAACTAACTATGGAACAAATCGCAGTGGTAAAGGCCGTGCTGGAAAACGGCATGGCCCAGATCGCCGTGGAGCGGGACACCGCCTGCGGCGCAGCCCACAGCTGCCACGAGTGTGCAGGCTGTGAAAAAATGATGACCAACACCAACACCGTGGTCACCGCCTTCAACGATGTGGATGCCGGCAAGGGCGACATCGTGCGGGTGGTCGGTGAGAACAAGACCTTCTTCGCCGCGGCAGCCATCGTTTATATCGTGCCCCTGATCCTGGCCATGGGCGCTTACTTCGTGGCCATGGGCATGGGACTGGGTGAGGGTCTTCAGGTCCTCACCACCTTTGGTGGCTTTGGTCTGGGTGTCCTTCTGGGCATCGCCTGGGACCGCCACATGAAGAAGACCAGCGGCCTGCGCTTCCACATTGTGGAGATCAAGAAGGCATGTTCGGGTATGTAAGAGGGGTCAAAGACCTGCTCTCTCCCGAAGACGCCCAACGGTATGAAGGGGTCTACTGCGGCCTGTGCCACACCCTCAAGGAGCGGTACGGTCGGCGGACCCAGTTCATCCTGAATTTCGACTTTGTCTTTCTGGCTATCCTCTTGGCTCAGCCCCAGGAGACCTGCCAGTTTCCCGCCTGTTCCTGCCCCTACAAGCCCTGGAAGAAGAAGGCCTGCTGGCCGGGGAATCCTGCCCTGGAGGCGGCGGCCGATGCCAGCGTGATCCTCACCTGGTGGAAGCTGAAAGATTCCATCCGGGACGGGGACTGGAAGGAGCGAACTCTGAGTTCCGCCGCATGCCTGGCCCTGAAAGGACCCTACCAAAAGGCGGCCAACCTTCGTCCTGAGTTTGACCGATTGGTTCGGGACTGCCTGACTGAACTCCACCAAATGGAGGAGGAAAACACCCCCTCTCTGGACCGTCCGGCGGACACTTTCGCCCGGATCCTTCAGGGGGCGGCCACCCAGCTGGAACCGCCCTGGAGGGCCAGCGCCGTGGGTCAGATCCTCTACCATGTGGGGCGGTGGATCTACCTGGTGGATGCCTGGGACGACCTGCCCGGGGACAAGCTGTCCGGCAGCTATAACCCCATCCTGGCCCGGTTCGGTGACCAGGCTGAGGAGCAGAAGGACTACATACGCCATACCCTCCACGACTCCCTGGGGGTGGTGGACACTGCCTTCACCCTCCTGGACTGGGGGGAGTGGGAGAGCCTTCTGGCCCATATCCTGGGCACGGGCCTTCACGCCGTGGAAGAGGCCGTGTTCACCGGTCAGTGGAAAAAGAAACAGAAACCAACCAGACCATAACAAGGAGACTATACTATGAACGATCCCTATTCCGTGCTGGGTGTCAATCCTTCTGCCAGCGATGAGGAGATCAAAAAGGCATACCGGGAGCTGGTGAAGAAGTACCACCCCGACAGCTATGCCAACAACCCTCTGGCCGACCTGGCGGAGGAAAAGATGAAAGCGGTCAACGAGGCCTACGATGCCATCGTGAAGATGCGCACCCAGGGCGGCGGGGGCTACCGTTCCTCCGGCAATGCCGGCGGCGGTCAGAACTACAACAACCAGGGCAGCCGCTACAATAACCCCAGCTTCCAGCAGGTCCGTCTGCTCATCAACCAGAACAACCTGGGGGAGGCCGAGCGGATCCTCCGGTCCAGTTCCAGCCAGACCGCCGAGTGGTACTACCTGATGGGCACCATCGCCTACCGCAAGGGCTGGATGGACGATGCCCGCCAGAACTTCTACACCGCCTGCAGCATGGACCCCACCAACATGGAGTACCGTCAGGCCATGAACAGCATGAACATGCAGGGTGGCCGAGGCATGTATCAGGGGGGTAACAATGATCTGTGCAACCTCTGCGCCGCTCTCTGGTGCATGGACTGCATGTGCGACGCCTGCTGATGAAAAGGTTTATTCTAGGGTTCTGAAGTATCTCGGAACCGCGGGACATAAAAGCCTCGCAGAGTTTCGCCACCGCAGTGGCGAAATAGAGTCTGATCCGTTTTCTGGCGCGACATGTGCGTGGCAGAAAACACTTCTCGGCCTGTCAGTGTGCCCAAAGGGCGCGCGCAGCAGGCCGCAACTCCAACCACCAAAAAAGGCGTGCCTTTTTTGGTCAATAAAAATGAGGTGTTTCTCTTGATTCGAAGCATGACCGGTTACGGCAGAGGGGAAGCCGTTCTCCATGACCGTACTATCACCGTAGAGCTCCGGGCCGTGAACAACCGCTACCTGGACTGTTCCGTCAAGATCCCCCGGCTCTATGTCTTTGCCGAAGAAACCATCAAGTCCGCCGTCCAGAAGCGTGTGGCCCGGGGCAAGATGGATGTCTTCGTGACCATTGACGCCACCGCCGCCGACAAGGTGGCCGTGACCCTGAACCGCCCGGTGGCCGACGGCTACTACACCGCCCTGACCCAGATGCGGGATGCCTACGGCCTGCGTGACGACATTTCCGTCTCCCTGCTGTCCCGGTTCCCTGATGTTTTCCTGGTGGAAAAGGAGCAGGGAGATGCCGACGTCATCGCCGGGGACATCGCCCAGGTTCTGTCTATGGCTTTGGACGACTTCAACGCCATGCGCGAGCGGGAAGGCGAGAAGCTGGCCCAGGATGTCCGGGCCAAGGCAGCCAACATCGAGGCTCTCCTGGCCAAGGTGGAGGAGCGTTCCCCCAACTCTGTGGCAGAGTACCGGGAAAAGCTTCGGGCCCGCATGGAGGAAGTCCTGGCCAACACCCAGATCGACGAGTCCCGCATCCTAACCGAGGCGGCCATCTTCGCCGATAAGGTGGCCGTGGACGAGGAGACCGTCCGTCTCCACAGCCATCTGTCCCAGCTGGAGGAGATGCTCTCCCAGGGCGGTCCCATCGGCCGCAAGCTGGACTTCCTGATCCAGGAGTTCAACCGGGAGGCCAACACCATCGGCTCCAAGTGCAGCGATGTGGAGATGTCCCGCATCGTGGTGGACATCAAGGGCGAGATCGAAAAGATCCGCGAGCAGGTCCAGAACATCGAGTAAGGGGGCCATCTCGTGAAGCTCATCAACATCGGCTTTGGCAACATGGTCTCCGCCAACCGGCTCATCGCCGTGGTGAGCCCGGAGTCTGCCCCCATCAAGCGAATGGTCCAGGAGGCCAGAGAGCGGGGGAACCTGGTGGACGCCAGCTATGGCCGCCGGACCCGTGCGGTCCTTATCACCGACAGCGATCACATCATCCTCTCCGCGCTGCAGCCCGAGACACTGGCCGGGCGTTGGAACGGCCGCGAAGAGGTCCAGGGGGAGGAAGAAGAATGAACCAAGGAAGTCTCATTGTGCTCTCCGGTTTCTCCGGCGCAGGCAAGAGCACGGTCATCAATCAGGTCCTGGCCCAGCGGCCCGAGATCTATTTTTCCATTTCCTTCACCACCCGGGCACCCCGGGAGGGTGAGGTCAACGGGGTGAACTATCACTTCGTCACCAAGGAGGAGTTCGAAGCCCGCATCGAGAAGGGCGAGTTCCTGGAGTACGCCCAGTACAACGGCAACTACTACGGCACCTCCATGGCCGTCCTGCGAGAGAAGATGGCCCAGGGTATCGACGTGATCCTGGACATTGAGGTCCAGGGTGCGGCCCTGGTCCGGGAAAAGATGCCCGAGTCCATTTCCGGCTTCATCGTACCCCCGTCCTTCCAGCACCTGGAGGGTCGCCTCCGTGGCCGGGGTACTGACGACGAGGAGACCATCCAGAAGCGTCTGGCCATTGCCCGGGTGGAGGCAAAGGAAGTCCCCAAGTACGACTACATCATCCTGAACGATGCGGTGGAGAACGCCGTGGCACAGGTCTTTGCCATCCTGGACGCCGCCCGCTGCCGCACCCAGGGACGGATGGATTTATTAGAAGATTTTAAAGGAGAGTAATGCGTTATGATGCTGTATCCCGCAATGAATGAACTGTTAGCCCAGGTCCCCAGCCGCTACAAGCTGGTGAACGTGGTGGCCGCCCGCGCCCGCCAGATCGCCATCGAGGCCGATGAGCAGGGTGTCATGCTGGAGGATAAGCCCGTCAGCATTGCCGTCCGTGAGATCGCCGAGGGCAAGGTCCCCCAGGAGCCCGTCGTGGAAGAGGCTGTCCTGGAGGAGGAAGTGTTTGAGGAAGAGATCGAAGAGGAAGTCTTCGAGGACGAGGCAGAATAAACCGTGACAGGAAAGGGGAGAGGGCGGAGCTATGTTACTTGCAAAAATTGCCCTTTCCGCCGCCACCTTCGCCATTGACAGACCCTATTCCTATGCTGTCCCCAAAGAGCTGGAGGGAAAACTCCAGCCCGGGATGCGGGTGCTGGTTCCCTTCGGTGCGGGCAACCGCCCCAGCGAGGGACTGGTCCTCTCACTGGAAGAGGGAGAAGCTTCGGTCAAGCTGAAAAAGATCCGCACCCTGCTGGACGAACAGCCCGTGCTGGATGCCAAAGGCCTGCGTCTGGCCCTGTGGATGCGGGAGCGTTTCTTCTGCACCGTCTACGCCGCTGCCATGACCATGCTCCCCACAGGGCTGTGGTACGACCTGAAAGAGGGCTGCTGCCTCGTCCCCGGTCTGGACCGGGAGGAGGCTTATGCAGCCACCGAGGGAAGCCCCAAGCAGCGGCAGATCCTGGAAATCCTCTACGCCAACGGCGGGAAGATCGACCTGGAAGCCCTGAAGGCCATCCCCGACCTGAAGGACCCCCGTGGGACCCTCCGAGAGATGGAAAAGGCCGGTCTCACCCAAAAGGAGACCCAGGCCAAGCGGAAGGTGGGGGACAAAACCGAAAAGGTGGCCCGCCTTGCCATGAAGCCAGAGGATGCTTTGGCCCTCACCGAGCGAAAGCGGAAGACTGCCCCCATGCGCCGTGCCATCACGGAACTGCTGTGTAACCTGGGCAGCGCCAGTGTGAAGGAACTGTGTTACTTTACCGGAGCTTCCCAGCAGACGGTGAAGTCCCTGGCCAAGAGTGGCGTCCTCACCCTGGAGGAGCAGGAGGTCTTTCGGCGGGAACTGCCCCGGACCGGGGAAACTGCCCCTCTGCGCACCCTGAACCAGCAGCAGCAGAGGGCCTATGATGGCCTGTCCCGGCTGATAGACACGGGGAAGCCCCAGGCGGCCCTCCTCTATGGCGTCACCGGCAGCGGCAAGACCCAGGTCTATCTCCACTTGATCCAGAAGGTCCTGGATCAGGGGAGAGGTGCCATTGTCATGGTGCCCGAGATCGCCCTGACCCCCAGTCTGCTGCAGATCTTTATTTCCCACTTTGGCCGCAAGGTGGCTGTCCTTCACAGCTGCCTGTCTGTGGGCCAGCGTTACGATGAATGGAAGCGTGTCCGGGAGGGCTTGGCCCCTGTGGTCATCGGCACCCGGTCTGCTGTCTTTGCCCCCCTGCCCGACCCGGGACTCATCATCCTGGATGAGGAGCAGGAGGGAAGCTACCAGTCCGAGAGCATGGTCCGCTACCATGCCCGGGAGGTGGCAAAATTCCGCTGCACCCAGCACGGGGGACTCCTCCTGCTGGGCTCAGCCACCCCAGGGGTGGACAGCCGGTACGCCGCCGAGATCGGCCAGTATCACCTGTTTACCCTGGACCAGCGATTCAACACCCAGGCCATGCCCCCCGTTCACATTGTGGACATGAAGCCCGAGCTTCGGAAAGGAAACGACTCCGGCCTCTCCCAGTTCCTTCTGGAGGAACTGGAGGAGAACTTCCGGCGGGGAGAACAGAGCATCCTCTTTCTGAACCGCCGGGGCAACAGCCGGATGGTGGCCTGCGGAGACTGCGGGGAGGTTCCCACCTGTCCCCGGTGCTCCGTCCACCTGACCTACCACAGCGCCAACGGGCGGCTCATGTGCCACTACTGCGGCCACTCCCAGCCCCTGCCAGACCTCTGTCCCCAGTGCTATGGACGGCTGCGAATGATCGGCATGGGCACCCAGAAGCTCCAGGAGGAGCTCCAGGCCCGGTACCCTGATGTGGAGATCATGCGGATGGATGCGGACACCATTTCCGCCACCCAGTCCCATGAGGTCCTCCTGGACCGGTTCCGGAAGAAAAAGATCCCCGTCCTCCTGGGCACCCAGATGGTGGCCAAGGGACTGGACTTTCCCGACGTGACCCTGGTGGGCGTGGTGGATGCCGACCTGTCCCTCTATGCGGACAGTTACCGGGCCGCCGAGCGGACCTTCTCCCTGCTCACCCAGGTGGTGGGCCGGGCAGGCCGAGGAAGTAAGCCTGGACGGGCCGTCCTTCAAACCTGGACCCCCGACAACGACGTCATCACCCTGGCCGCCCGCCAGGACTACGACGCCTTCTATGAAGGAGAGAAGGAGATGCGAAAACTCCTCCTCTTCCCGCCCTTTGTGGACCTCTTCCGGCTCACCGTTACCGGCCCGGAGGAGAACCAGGTTCTCCGGCTCTGCGCCGTTCTCCGCCGCAGTCTGGAGCCCTGGGTGAAAGCCAAACAGGAGCAGGGTATCACCACCCAGGTCCTGGGACCCGCCCCGGCAGGGGTTTTGAAAGTCAACAATCGTTACCGGTACTGCATCATCCTGAAAGGCCGGAACGACAAAGATACCCGGGCCATCCTGGCTCAGCTGATCCGGACAGCCCAGCAGGACAAGGTCAACCGCGGCCTGTCTGTCCTGATCGATGTGAATCCAACAGACTAATACACATATTCAAGAAAAG
This sequence comes from Ruminiclostridium sp., assembly GCA_017547425.1. Lineage (GTDB taxonomy): Bacteria > Bacillota > Clostridia > Oscillospirales > Oscillospiraceae > Evtepia. The sequence continues at coordinate 15,031 of JAFYPT010000123.1, read as the reverse complement.
GAAGGAACTCTATCATGGTTAAGACTATTCTGCAGAAGGGCGATCCCGCTCTGACCAAGGTTTGCCACCCCATCGTCAACTTCGATACCAAGCTCCACACCCTGCTGGACGACATGAAGGACACCCTCATCAAGTCCGGCGGCCTGGGTCTGGCTGCTCCCCAGATCGGCATCCTGCGCCGTGTCTGCCTGGTCATGGACGACGATGAGCAGTATCTGGAGCTGATCAACCCCGAGATCGTCAGCACCGAAGGCGAGCAGGAAGGCCTGGAAGGCTGCCTGTCCCTGGCCGGCATGTATGGTCTGGTCACCCGCCCCATGAAGGTGAAGATCAAGGCCCAGGACCGCTACGGCAACCCCGTGGAGTATGAGCGCGAAGGCATCACCGCCCGCTGCTTCTGCCATGAGACCGACCACCTGGACGGCCGTATGTATAACGAACTGTGCGACACCCTCATGACCGAGGCTGACATCGAGGCCATGCTGGAGCGTGGCGAGCTGGAGGCCGACGAAGACTGATGAAGATCCTGTTCATGGGCACCCCTGACTTTGCGGTGCCCTCCCTCCAGGCCCTCATCGATGCTGGCCACGAGATCGTGGGTGTCTTCACCCAGCCTGACAAGCCCAAGAACCGGGGTATGAAGCTCCAGCCCCCTCCTGTGAAGGTGGTGGCTCTGGAGCACGACATCCCCATCTTCCAGCCCACCAAGCTCCGGGACGGAACCGCTCTGGAGACCATCCAGTCCCTGGCCCCCGAGCTCATCGTGGTGGCCGCTTATGGCCGGATACTCCCCCAGGAGATCCTGGACTACCCCAAGCTGGGCTGCATCAATGTCCACTCCTCTCTGCTGCCCAAGTATCGTGGCTCTGCCCCCATCCACTGGGCCATCCTGAACGGCGATGCCGAGAGCGGCGTGACCATCATGAACGTGGTCCTGGAACTGGATGCCGGCGACATCATCTCCCAGGCTGTGACCCCCATTGACCCCGATGAGACCGTGGAGACCCTCCACGACCGTCTGGCTGATATGGGAGCCAAGCTGCTGGTGGACACCGTGGTGTCCATTGAAAATGGCACTGCCACCCGCACCCCCCAGCAGGCCGACCTGGTGACCCATGCCCCCATGCTGAGCCGTGCCCTGTCTCCCATGGACTTTACCCGTCCTGCCCGGGAGCTCCACAACCAGGTCCGCGGCCTCATTCCCTGGCCCGCAGCCGTTACCGAGCTCAACGGCACCCGCTGCAAGATCCTCTCTACCTCTGTGCTGGAGGAGACCACCGGCAAGGCCCCCGGCACCGTTATCGCTGCCGACAAGAAGGGTCTGAAACTGGCCTGCGGCGGCGGCACCGTTCTGCAGATCAATGAGCTCCAGGCTGATGGAGGCAAGCGTCTGAAGGCCGCCGACTACCTGCGTGGTCACCCCATTCCTGTTGAATAAAACCTTGTCCGAAAGGAGGGACGGATCATGTCCGCCAGAGAAGCGGCCCTGCTGACCTTAGTCGCCATGGAGCGGCAGAAGGCATGGTCCAATGGACATCTGAAAAAAGTGATCCGGGACGAGGGCCTGGACCGGCGTGACGCCGCTCTGGCTACCCGTCTCTGTTTCGGTGTCCTGCAAAACCGGATGCTTCTGGACTACTACCTCCAGCAGTACTCCACCATGAAACTGAACAAGATGGAGAGCAAGGTCCTGGCCAACCTGCGGCTGGGCCTCTATCAGATGCTCTTCATGACCAAGATCCCCGCCAACGCTGCCGTCAGCGAGGCGGTGGAGCTGACCAAAAAGCACTGTAAGAACCAGAGAGCCTCAGGCATGGTCAACGGCATCCTCCGGAACATTGCCCGGAACCTGGATAACCTGCCCACCCTGGACCGATCCAGCCAGGCCTCCTACCTGTCCCTTCTGTACAGCCACCCCCAGTGGCTGGTGGAGGAGCTGGAGGGTCTGCTGCCCCAGGAGGAAGTGGAAGCCCTCTTAAAGTGGGACAACGGGGAACCTCCCGTCACCGTTCAAGTGAACACCTGCCGGGCCACCACCTCCCAGGTGATTGCCTCCCTGGAAGAGGAGGGGGTCACCGTCCAGAAACACCCCTGGCTCCCTGAGTGCCTGATTCTGTCTGCCACCGGCGATGTGGCCGAGCGGACGGCCTGGAAAGAGGGCTGGATCTACGCTCAGGACCCCGCTGCCAAGCTGGCTGTCCTGGCGGCCGGGCTCACCACCGGCCAGAAGGTCCTGGATGCCTGCGCTGCCCCCGGCGGCAAGTCTTTTGCCTCTGCCATCGTCATGGGCAATGAGGGCTCCATCACTTCCTGCGATCTTCACGCACACAAGAAGGGCCTCATCGAGGCCAGCGCCGCCCGCCTGGGTCTGACCTCCATCACCGCCCAGGTGGCCGACGGCAAGAAATTCAAGAAGAACTGGGCCGAAGCCTTCGACACGGTCATTGCCGACGTGCCCTGCTCCGGCCTGGGCGTTATCCGGAAGAAACCGGAAATTCGCTACAAAACTCTGGAGGAGATCAGCGGCCTGCCCCAGATTCAGAAAGATATTCTGGATAACGTGGCAAACTACGTCCGTCCCGGCGGTCTGCTCCTCTACTCCACCTGCACCCTCCGAAAGGAGGAGAACGAACAGGTGGCCCAGGCCTTCCTGGCCAGCCACCCCCAGTTCAAGCTGGAAGCCTTCACCCTGCCCGGACCCATCGGGGAAGTGGCAGAGGGTCAGTGTACCCTCTGGCCCCAGCGGGTAGAGACCGACGGCTTTTTCATCGCCAGATTCCGCAGAGAGGGGGAAGACCATGCCTGATCTGAAATCCATGACCCCGGAGGAACTCACCGCCTGGTGTAAGGAACAGGGAATGCCTGCCTTCCGGGGTAAGCAGATCTTCCAGTGGTTTGGACGTGGCGTCTCCTCTGTGGAGGAGATGTCCAATCTCCCCAAAGCCCTGCGGGAAAAAATCGCCCAGGAGGGCGAGTTTTCCGCTCCCGTTGTGGAGAGAAAACAGGTCTCAAAACTGGACGGCACCATAAAATATCTCTGGAGACTGTCTGACGGCAACTGCATCGAGACTGTTCTCATGCGATACCGCCACGGCAACTCCGTCTGCATCTCCTCCCAGGTGGGCTGTGCCATGGGCTGCGCCTTCTGCGCATCTACCCTGGGGGGCAAGGTCCGAAATCTGACGGCAGCCGAGCTGCTGGATCAGGTAGTGTTTACCCAGAAGGATTCCGGCTACCCCATTTCCAACATCGTTCTCATGGGCATCGGTGAACCCTTGGACAACTACGACAACGTCAAGCGGTTCCTGGAGCTGGTGAACCATCCCGACGGTATGAACATCGGCATGCGCCACATCTCCCTGTCCACCTGCGGTCTGGTGAAGGGCATCGACCGTCTGGCAGAGGAGGGCCTGCAGATCACCCTGTCGGTTTCTCTCCATGCCCCTGACGACGAGACCCGTACCAAGCTCATGCCCGTGAACCGCGCCCACAACGTGGACCAGCTCTTTGATGCCTGCCGCCGGTACTTTAAGAAGACCGGTCGACGCATTTCCTATGAGTACGCCATGATCGACGGCATGAACGACACCCCCTACCACGCCAACCTCCTGGGAGATCACCTGGAGGGGACTGTGGCCCACGTGAACCTGATTCCCCTGAACCATGTGGAGGAGAGCCCCTACAAGCCCAGCACGGCCAAGAACGTGGCGGCCTTCCAGAAGGCCCTGGAAAAACGGGGGATCACCGCCACCGTCCGGCGGAGATTGGGCAGCGACATTGACGCCTCCTGCGGTCAGCTTCGCCGAAAGGCCTTGAAGGCCAAGGAAGCCCGCAGCTAAGGGAAAGGAGTGACACCCATATGGTCGACTTATGGGGACTGACTGACAAAGGAATGGTCCGAGCCCAGAACCAGGATGCCTGCGCCTTCCAGCAGAAGGACGGCTACGCCTGGGCTGTGGTGTGCGACGGTATGGGAGGTGCTGCTGCCGGAGACTTGGCCAGCACCATGGCCAGAGACCGATATGAAAGCCATATGGCTTGTCTGGAGGATCCTGCCCTCTATCAGGAGGAAGGGGATCTCATGATCCAGGCCGCCCAGGCCGCCAACCGGGCCGTCTACCTGAAGGCGGGCACCAACCGGGCCTATGCCGGCATGGGCACCACCCTGGTGGGCGCCCTGGTGAAGGGCAGCGATCTCTTCGTGGTGAACGTAGGCGACAGCCGTGCCTACCGCATCACCGGGGGGAGCATCCGCCAGATCACCCGGGACCATTCCGTGGTGGAGGAGCTCATCCAGCACGGGGTCCTGACCCCTGAGCAGGCGCGTACCCACCCACAGCGAAACCTTATCACCCGGGCCCTTGGCACCGGAAAACAAGTGAAAGCAGACCTGTTCCGGGAAACCGTGGAGGAGGGGGATGCCATCCTCCTGTGTTCTGACGGACTGGTCAACGAGGTCACCGACCAGGAGATCTTAGCAGAGGTCCTGGCGGGGGGCACGGCGGCAGAGGCCTGTCACCGGCTCCTGGACCGGGCCCTGGATGCCGGGGCTTCGGACAACGTGACCGTCGTTTTGTTTCAAATTTGAAGGAGTGTGTTACCATGGATCAGTACATCGGTAAAATGCTCGATAACCGGTATGAAATCCTCGATGTGATCGGGGTTGGAGGGATGGCTGTGGTCTATAAGGCCTACTGCCACCGTCTGCAGCGGTATGTGGCCATCAAGGTCCTCAAGCGGGACCTGGCCGCTGACAGTGACTTCCGCCGTCGCTTCCATGAGGAGGCCCGGGCAGTCGCCATGCTCTCCCATCCGAATATCGTTTCCGTCTATGACGACAGCCACGGCGACGACCTGGATTACATCGTCATGGAGCTCATTGACGGCTTGACCCTCAAGCAGTATATGCAGAAGAAGAACGGCAGCCTGCCCTGGCGGGAGGCCCTCTACTTCACCACCCAGATCGTCCGGGCCCTGGGCCACGCCCACAGCCGGGGGATTATCCACCGGGACATCAAGCCACAGAACATCATGGTCCTCCGGGACGGCAGCGTGAAGGTGGCTGACTTCGGCATCGCCCGGGTCATGTCCGCCGCCCAGGCCACCATGACCCAGGAGGCTTTGGGCTCGGTCCACTATATCTCCCCCGAGCAGGCCAGAGGCAGCCATATCGACGCCCGGGCCGACATCTACTCGGCGGGTGTGGTCCTCTATGAGATGCTCACCGGTCGTCTGCCCTTTGAGGGGGACACTCCCGTGGCGGTGGCCATCCAGCACATCAACGCCACCCCTCTGTCTCCCAGAGAGCTGAATCCCGACATCCCCGTGGGTCTGGAAGAGATCACCATGAAGGCCATGGCCTCCCGGATCGACCAGCGATATGTGAATGCCGGGGCTATGCTTCGGGATTTGGAGGATTTCCGCAAGAATCCTCAGTTGGTTTTCCGGTATAATCTGGCGGCTTTCCACGGCAACCAGCCCGTCCCCGAGGACACTCACCGGATGTATGAGGGAGGAGAGGCACGCAGACCCCGTCCTCAGACCCGCACCCGGACGGCGCCTCCCCCGCCTCCCCCCAGACGATACCGGGAGGAGCCCGAGGAGGACTATGAGGAGGAAGAGGAGGAGGGCCGCAAGAGCATGGCCATCCCCATTACCATCCTCGTCCTGCTGCTGGGCGCCGCCCTCATTCTGTGGCTCACTTTCTTCAGCGGTCTCTTCGATAAGGACGGCGTGGAAGTTCCCGACCTGCGGGGCATGACCCTCTCTGAGGTCTACAGCAACAAGGAGATCATGGAGAACTTCTATGTAGTCCAGGGAGACATCGAGTACAGCGACAAGTACGAGAAGGACCAGATCATGGATCAGGATCCATCTCCGAAGCGTACCGCAGAAAAGGGTTCCACCATTACCGTCACAGTGAGCGGCGGTCAGGAAGCAGTGGAGATGATCGACGTGACCAACTACACCTATGAGGAGGCTGTGAAGGCCCTCCAGGCCCTGGGGCTGAAGGTGGATTCTCCGGAGTATGAGTACTCTGAGGATGTGGAAAAGGATTGGGTCATCTCCTATACGCCCCCCAAGGGTACCGAACTCTACCCCGGCGACAAGGTCCACCTGGTTATCAGCAAGGGACCTGAGGAGATGCCTGTGGTGGTCCCCTCGGTCACCGGTCAGACTCTGGAGAAGGCAAAAAAGATGCTGGAAGACCTGGGCCTTACCGTGGCAAGCACCGAAGAGGTGGCCAGCGACCAGCCTGCGGGCATCGTGGTCTATCAGAGCATTGCCCCCAACACCGAAGTCACCGAGGGCACGGCCATCACCCTTCACTACAGCAAGGGTCCCGAGGCTAAGCCCATCACCTCCAAGCCCATTACGGTGGTCCTGCCTGTTGAACCGGAGAGTGTCACCGTGCGCATCACTGTGGGCGGACAGGAAGTCTACAACGACGTGGTGAGCACTTCTGCCCAGACCCTGGTGACCACCGTCAGCGGAACGGGCAGTCAGGAAGTCTGCGTCTACATCGACGGCCAGCTTCTGGAGACCTACACCATAAATTTTGACACTTGAGTGTGAGCTTATGAGTGAACAAAAAAGAGAAGGAACCATTCTGAAGGCCCTGAGTGGGTTCTACTACGTCCAGTGCGGCGAGGAACTCATCACCACCCGGGCCAGAGGTAAGTTCCGTTACAAGAAGATCACCCCCCTGGTGGGTGACCGGGTGGCCATCACCGTCCAGGATGACGGCTCTGGCTCCCTGGATGAGATCCTGCCCCGCCGGAACTTCTTCCAGCGGCCTGCGGTGGCCAACATCGACCAGATGGTCATCATCTGCTCCGGGGCCATCCCGGTGACCGACCCCTTCCTGGTGGACCGGATCACCGCCCTGGCTGAGAGCAAGGATTGCGAGCCCATCATTTGCATCAACAAGTGGGACCTGGTTCAGGCGGAGGACCTGTACAACATCTACACCGCCGCCGGTTTCCACACCATTAAGGTGAGTGCCGAGACCGGCATGGGCATCGAGGAACTTCGAGGTCTTCTGGCCGGAAAGGTCTCTGCTTTCACCGGAAACTCCGGCGTGGGCAAGTCCAGTATTCTCAACGCCCTTCAGCCCGATTTTGGCATCGCCACCGGCGAGATCAGCGAGAAACTGGGCCGAGGCCGCCACACCACCCGCCATGTGGAGTTGTTCGAGGTCTCTGGCGGTCTCATTGCCGACACCCCCGGCTTCTCTGCCTTTGACACCGACCGGGGAGAGATCCGGGAGAAGGAAGTCCTTCAGCACACCTTCCGGGAGTTCAAGCCCTATCTGGATGAGTGCCGCTTCATCGGCTGCGCTCATGTGAAGGAGAAGGGCTGTGCCGTTCTGGCCGCCCTGAAGGCCGGAGACATCCAGCCCAGCCGTCACCGGAGCTATGTGCGCCTGTACGAGCTGGCCAAGGAGAACAAACCCTGGGAAAACCCCAAAGGGTAAACACAACCCGTCTGCCACAGCATAAACTGTGGCAGACGGGTTTTTCTATGCCCAAGATGGAGGTGTCCCAATGAAGATGGTGGTGGTGAACGCCCCCAAGGCCCTGGCCGGGGTGCTGAAAAGACTTTTCCATATGAAGGAGAAGTGAGCATATTTCCCGCCCGGATCACATAGTCTGTGATACAAACTACTTACCCGAAAGGAATGTCATGACTATGGAACTGGAATTCCGGCGAGAGACTGTCCGGTGCTGGCAAGCCGTCTGCCGCACCACCCTGGAACAGGAGGAGACGGCGGAATGCATCGTCCCGGATGCCTGCCCGGACATCTGGCAGGTCCTGGACAGCCGGGGGCGGATGCTCCTCCAGCGGAAGGAACCCCAGGAGGGCCGGGGAGAGTTCTCCGGCCTCATCCGGGTGAACATCCTCTACCAGCCGGAAGGGGAGGGGGCCCTGGAGTCCATGGAAGTGACCCTGCCCTTTGCCGCTTCTCCTGACCTGAGTCAGGTGACCCGGCGGTGTGTCCTCCGGGCAGAGCCCCGGCTTCTGTGGGTGGACGTCCACCTGCTGAACCCCCGGAAGATCCTGGTCCGGGCAAACTGGGAACTGAAGGTGGAGGGCTGGGCGCCCAGCGCCCTCTCTCTGGCCTGCTACGGAGAAGAGGGGGAGACCTACGCCCTCCGCCAGAAGCCCGGCCAGTTCCGGAGCCTGGTGGTGACGGGGGTCCAGGAAAAGGCCTTCTCCTATACGGACGGCCTAACCCTCCCGGCGGGGTGTCCGGAGCCCCAGACCATTCTGTCTGTCCGGGCAGACTGTACCTGCACCGAGGCCCGGGTTATCGGCACCAAGCTGGTCTTTAAGGGGGAAGCACGGCTGAAGCTCCTCCTTCGCGGGGAGGAGGGGACCCTGTTTCCGGCGGAGTTCCGCTTGCCCTACTCCCAGCTCATGGATGCCGGGGAGGACAGTGAGGATGCCGTCTGTGACATGACCCTGTATTTCAGCGACGTGAAATGCACCCTGGACCCGGATGACCCCCGGATGCTCCAGGCGGAACTCTCCGTCCAGGCTCAGGCCTGCATGGAGAAGGAGGTCCAGGTCCCCATTCTTTCTGACCTCTACAGCACCGCCTGGGAGGTCCAGACCCAGCGGGAGGAAGTCCCCCTTCGGTCCATGGCCGGGGCCAGCGAGGACCAGATCGCCCTACGGCAGGTCCTGGAGACCTCGGAGACCCTGGGGGAGATCCTGGATGTCCAGGCCCGTCCGGGCCGCTGTGACCAGCGGCGAGAAGGGGAGGACTGGATCCTGGGTCAGGAGGTCCGCTGGGTGGTCCTGGTCCGGGGCGAGGAAGGAATGGTCAGCCTGGAAGGGATCACCCGGGTGGAGCATCGGCTTCCCGGCCTTGGGGAGAAGGAAATCTCCTGCCGGTGGGAACTCCTCCGGGAACCTGCCGCCTCCCCCATCCCGGGCGGGGTGGAGGTCAGCGGCCTGCTCTCCGTGCGCTGGACCGCCATGGAGACGGGGGCTACTCCCGTTATCACCCGGGTGACCCTGGGGGAACAGCGGGAGAAGTCCGGGGAGAGCCCCTCGGTGATCATCCGTGCCGTCCGGACCGGGGAGACTCTGTGGGACGTGGCCAAGGACTGCCTCTCCACCGAGGGGGAGATCATGGAGGCCACCGGTCTTACCTCCGGGGAGGTCTGGCCCGGGGAGATGCTTCTTATCCCTAAGGGATAAATGTAGGCCTTGTAGGGGCCGATGACCATATCGGCCCGCAAAAAGACCGCCACATGGCGGTCTTTTTTCTGTTAAGAATACAAATTCCTGGGTGGCTGACAGGCGTGATCCCGGCAGACGTAGTAGGTGGTCTGACCGTTCACCAGAGGATGTTCCGGGGTGGGCTTTTCCAGAAGGTTCACCACCGCGTCCAGGGGGAAGGGCCAGGGCTGGTGGGGGAGTTCGGCTTTAGTGGGGGCAGCTACCGTCACCTCCTCCGGGGGATAGTCCCGTTCCAAAGCCGCCAGCAGATAGACCGGGTAGGCGGTGGGATAGCTGGCGGCCTGCTTGGCCAGAAAGTCCAGCTGGACCTCGGCCGCCCGGTCCCATTCGTCTTTTCCGGTGAGGTGGGCCAGACGGACCAGCACCCAGGCCATCGCCGAGTTCCCGCTGGGGAGAGCTCCGTCTGCCGTTTCCTTGGGGCGGAGGATGAGGGGTTCCCCATCCCGGTCAGTCAGGAAGAAGCCGCCCCGGCTCTGGTCGGGGAAGTCTTCCAACACCCGGCGGCAGAGGGTTTCTGCCTGGTCCAGAAGGGTTTTCTCCCTGGTGACTTCGTACAGAGCCAGGTCGCCGAAGGCCAGGAAGGCGTGGTCATCCAGAAAGGCTTTGGGACCGGTCTTGCCATCCAGACTGGAGGCCATGAGGGCATTCTTTTTCCAATGGACGGTTTTCAGATAACGCCAGGCATTCTTGCCGGCGTTCAGATACTTCTCCTCTCCGGTGACCCGGTAGAGCCAGGACAGGGCCCCGATCATGAGACCGTTCCAGCTGGTGATGACCTTGTCGTCCCGGTGGAGAGGGGCACGGGTCCGCCGCCAGTTTTGCAGAAGGGTGAGAGTCTCGGAGGATTCCGGCTGAAGGTCCACCCCTTGGAGAAGGTTGGGGATGTTTCCACCCATGAAATTTGCCTGGTCGCTCACGTGGTACCTCTGATTGAATTTGGTTCCCTTTTCCCGGCCCAGGACATGCAGGACTTCCTCCGGGCGAATGGCGTAAAAGCGCCCCTCCTCGCCGCCGCTGTCGGCGTCCTGGGCGCTGACGAAGGTTCCGGAGGAAAGGGTGAGCTCCCGGATGGCGTAGTCGGCTGTCCGGCAGGCCACCTCCCGGAAGAAGGACCGATGGGTCACCGACCAGGCCTTGCAGTAGGCCAGGATGAGGAGGGCGTTGTCGTAGAGCATTTTTTCAAAGTGGGGGATGAGGAACTGCCGGTCGGTGGAATACCGGGAGAACCCGCCCCCAATGTGGTCGAAGATGCCGCCCCGGTAGAGCTGTTCCAGGGTCTTGAGAGCCATGGCCGTGGCGGGGCGGCTGCCGGTCTTTTCTCCGATGGTCAGTAGGGCCAGAAGGCTGTGGCCCATGGGGAACTTGGGGGCCGAGCCGAAGCCTCCCCACACCGGGTCAAAGGCTGCCCGCCACTGTTCCAGGGCTTTGAGGCGGATATCCCGGTGGTCCGGGGTGTCGGGCTGGGGCTTTTCGGTCTGGAGGAAGTCCAGGATCTCCCGGCTCTGGGCCAGGAGCTTGTCCCGGTCGTGGTCCCAGGACCGGCGGATGGCAGGCAAGAGCTGGAGCATCCCCGGCAGGCTCCGCTGGCTGGTTTTGGGAAAATAGGTCCCGGCGAAGAAGGGCCGCTGGTCGGGGGTGAGGAAGAGGGTGATGGGCCAGCCGCCGCTTCCGGTGAAGGCCTGACAGACCGACATGTAGAGGCTGTCGATGTCTGGCCGCTCCTCCCGGTCCACCTTGATGGAGACAAAATCCCGGTTGAGAAGCTCGGCCACCTCCTGGTCCTCAAAACTCTCTCGTTCCATCACATGGCACCAGTGGCAGGTGCTGTAGCCGATGCTGAGAAAGACCGGCTTGTCCTCGGTTTGGGCCTTCTGAAAGGCCTCCTGGCACCAGGGATACCAGTCCACGGGGTTGTGGGCGTGCTGTCGGAGATAGGGGCTGGTCTGCCCCTGCAGATGATTGGCCATAGAAACCTCCTAAGGATGAGAGTTCCCTTAGTATATGAAAAAAGCTGCCGCAATATTGCGGCAGCTTTTTCGTGTGAGAATGTTAGTCGATAGAGGTGGTCAGGACCTTCTTCAGCTTGGCAAACCGGGGCAGGCCGTTCTCCAGGGGACGGATGCTCTCGCCCTGGACCAGGGGCAGAGCGTAGTCGATGAAGCCCTGCTCCACGTTGTTGCCCTCGGCGTTGATCCACTCACGGGGAACCTTGCGCTCGGTGTTGGCGGCCTCGCTCAGGGGAACCAGCTTGGCCTGGCAGTGGTAGCCGTTCTCGTCACGGGTGCAGTCCAGACCCACCATGTGGTCGGTCATGCCGGCCACGGCAGCTTCCACAGCGGTCTTACCCACCAGGTAAGCCTCCTCCACGTCGGTCTTGGAAGCCAGGTGAGAACCGCAGCGCTGCAGCAGAGACAGTTCGATACCACGGACCTTCACGCCCATCTTAGCCTTGACCACGTCGGCCAGCATAGCGGCCAGACCGCCCAGCTGGGCATGGCCGAAGCCGTCGGTGGCGGAGGTCTTAGCCTCGGAGACGAAGGTGCCGTCGGCGTAGTGGATGCCCTCGGAGACCGCCACCAGGCAGTTGCCGTTGGCTTCGTAGATGCGCTTCACGTCAGCCAGGAACTTGTCCATGTCGAAGTCCACCTCGGGCAGGTACACCAGGTCGGGACCGGAACCAGCCCAGGAAGCCAGGCCTGCTGCGCCGGCAAGCCAGCCTGCGTGGCGGCCCATGATCTCCACGATGACCACGGTGCCGGTGTCATAGACCCGGGCGTCCTGGTACAGCTCCATGCAGGAGGTGGCGATGTACTTGGCTGCGCTGGCGAAGCCGGGGCAGTGGTCGGTGCCGCTCAGGTCGTTGTCGATGGTCTTGGGCACACCCATGATGTTGCAGGGGTAGCCAACCTTCTGCATATACTTGCTGATCTTGTTGCAGGTGTCCATGGAGTCGTTGCCGCCGTTGTAGAAGAAGTAGCGAACGTCGTACTTCTTAAAGATCTCCAGGATGCGCTGGTAATCGGTGTCGTCCACGTCGGGGTCAGCCAGCTTGTAGCGGCAGGAGCCCAGAGCGGAGGAGGGAGTGAACTGGAGCAGGTCCAGCTCAGCGGGGTCTTCCTGGCTCATGTCGTAGAGCTGGTCAGCCAGCACGCCCTTGATGCCGTGGGCAGCGCCCAGAACACGGGTGATGTTTTCGTTGGCCAGAGCGGTCTGGATGACGCCCTGTGCGCTGGCGTTAATCACGCAGGTGGGGCCGCCGGACTGGCCGATGATGCATGCGCCCTTCAGATTTTCCATAGGGTGATACCTCCTAAATAATCGATTGATTTTATATGGGGGTGAAAATTCTTCAAATATAAATATAATATAACATACCCGGGCGAGACTTGCAATTATGAATGATTGTTGGTAAAATGATTTATCTGGATTTTTTGAAAGGAGCGGTCATCATGCCGTTAGTTACTACCACTGAAATGTTCAAGAAAGCCTACGAGGGCGGTTACGCCATCGGCGCTTTCAATGTCAACAATATGGAGATCGTCCAGGGTATCACCGAAGCAGCCCGCGAGACCAACTCCCCCGTCATCCTGCAGGTTTCTGCCGGTGCCCGCAAGTACGCCAAGCACGAGTACCTCATGAAGCTGGTGGAGGCTGCTGTGGCAGACACCGACCTGCCCATCGCTCTGCACCTGGACCACGGTGAGGACTTCGAGATCTGCAAGGCCTGCATCGACGGCGGCTTCACCTCCGTTATGATCGATGGTTCCAAGCACTCCTTCGAGGAGAACATCGCCCTGACCAAGAAGGTCGTTGACTACGCCCACGCCCGTGGTGTTGTGGTTGAGGGTGAGCTGGGCCGTCTGGCCGGCATCGAGGACGATGTGAACGTCTCTGCAGAGGAGTCCTCCTACACCGACCCCAACCAGGTGGAAGAGTTCGTCCGTGCCACCGGCGTGGACAGCCTGGCCATCGCCATCGGCACCAGCCACGGCGCCTTCAAGTTCAAGCCCGGCACCGAGCCCCAGCTGCGCTTTGACATCCTGGAGGAGATCTCCCGCCGTCTGCCCGGTTTCCCCATCGTTCTGCACGGTGCATCTTCCGTCACTCCCAGCTATGTGGAAACCATCAACGCCAACGGCGGCCAGCTGAAGGATGCCATCGGTGTGCCCGAAGACCAGCTGCGCAAGGCTGCTTCCATGGCGGTCTGCAAGATCAACATCGACTCCGACCTGCGTCTGGCTATGACCGCCGGTGTCCGTGAGCAGCTCATGAAGGACCCCGCCAACTTCGACCCCAGAAGCTACCTGAAGGCCGGTCGTCAGTGCGTGAAGGACCTGGTCAAGGACAAGATCCTCAACGTCCTGGGTTCCAAGGATTCCCTGTAATTTACATTCGATCACAGCAGGCCTGCCGTTTTTCGGCAGGCCTGTGTTGCAAAGAAGGAGAAAGAGACATGAAAAAAGGAACGGTTATCGGCATCGTCATCGGTTTGCTCATTGCCCTGGTCATCGGCGGTGTTATGGGCGTGATGGCCATGCGCATCTTTATGCTGGAGGAGGACCTGGCAGAGCAGACCCAGCAGGAAAGTGTAGTCTCTTCGGAGGAAACCCCTGCCGTCCAACAGCCTCAGACTCAGCAGCCTGCCCCTCAGCCCCAGCCGTCCCAGACCCAGGAGAATGACCACCCCTGGGTGGATGTGGAGACGGAGGTCAGCCGCATCCGGGCCATCTACAACGACACCGTGGCCAATATGGACCGTTGGTCGGTGGTTGTGGAGCAGGAGGGCATCAACATGTACTACAATGAATGGGATCTGAAGTGTGTCATTGTTCCCAGGGGAGCCTGGGGCATGGACTACAGTCGGTATTACTACTATGAAAATCAGGAGCTGATTTTTGCCTACTATGAGGCCAAGGATGCCCACCGGTTCTATTTCTATGAGGGTGAGCTTATGCGTTGGCGGTACAGTCCCAACGCTCAGGATGCCCAGAATGCCACCAACTACGACTGGGCCAACACCGCAGAATTTACCCAGTGGGAAAAGACTGTGTGGAACGAAGGTAGTTCCTTCGTGTACTAAACGAGCAAAGGAGGTGCGGCCATGCTCCGCATCGTCACCGGCCGTGCCGGATGTGGAAAGACCACCCAGGTCTTCCAATCGATGAAAACCCAAGGGGAACACCGTCCCCAGCTTCTTCTGGTTCCCGAGCAGGCCTCCTTTGAGGCCGAGCGGCGGTTCTGCCAGGAGAACGGCAACCGAGGGGGCCTCTACGGAGAGGTCCTCTCCTTTACCCGTCTGGAAAACCGGGTCCTATCCCTGGCCGGAGGCGGGGCTCAGACCGTTCTGGACGAGGGCGGTCGTCTGCTGGTCATGTACGCCGCCCTCAAGGCGGTGAGTGGGAACCTGACGGTCTACGCCATGCCATCCCGGAAGCCGGAGTTCCTCTCCAGCTTGCTCACCACCATGGACGAGCTGAAAAGCTGCTGCGTCACCGGGGCTCACCTGGCCCAGGTGGGCGAGGAGACCGAGGGCCTGGACGGGGAAAAACTTCGAGATTTGGGCCTCATTTTCGGGGCCTACGAGGCCATGACTGCCCGGGGCAGCCTGGACCCCAGAGACCGGCTCACCCGTCTGGCGGAGAAGCTGAAGGGGTATTCGTTCTTCCGCAACAAAGATGTCTACCTGGACGGCTTCACCGACTTCACCCCCCAGCAGGGGCTGGTCCTGGAGCAGATCTTAAAACAGGCCCATTCCGTTACCTTGACCCTCACCTATGGG
>JAFYPT010000122.1 GCA_017547425.1 Ruminiclostridium sp. | reverse complement strand
TTGCCGCCCTGGGGGCGGAAGGGGAGAGCCGGATCACCGGCCTGTCCCACATTCGACGAGGCTATCAAGGGCTGGAGGACACCCTGCAGCAGCTGGGGGCATCCATCCGGCGTACCAAAGACAAAGGAACCTGACCTATGGCCAAGAAAAAGAAAGAACCCAAGCAACCGAAACAACCGAAACAGCCCAAAGGCAAGGCGGGCATCCTGTATGCCCTGGTGACCGCCCTTCTTATGGCGGCCTCCGTGGTCCTGGCCTGCACCGTCTTCTTCCGGGTGGAGTCCGTCCAGGTGGTGGGGGTGGAGCGCTACACGGTGGAGGAGATCCAGCAGATTGCTTCCGTGGAGAAGGGATCCAACCTGATCCTCACCCCCGGCGAGCAGGTGGCCGGCCGGCTGTATAAGAAACTGCCCTATGTGGACCACGTGGAGGTCCAGAAACGGTTCCCCACCACCCTCCGTCTGGTAATCACCGAGTCGGTTCCTGCGGCGGTGATCCCGGCCTCTGCCACCGTGGAAATGACCGGCGAGGACGGCAAGATCATCCCCACCGTGGCGGTCACGGGCGAAATGTGGATCATCGATCCCAAGGGACGACTCCTGGAGCCTGCCGATGAGGCGGCCAAGAGCCAGTACATCACCGTCACCGGTGTCTCCGCCTTTGAACCTGTCCAGGGGGAGATCATCGATGTGGAGAACCCCAACCAAAAGGCCAGCCTTGTGGGCCTTCTCCAGGCCCTGGAGAGCGAGGGGATGCTGGCCAACGTCACCGACATCGACGCCTCTCTCACCACGGAGATCTCCATGGTCTACGACGGCCGCATCACCGCCAAGATGCTCAGCAACACGGACTTTGTCCGCAAGCTGCGAATTTTGGAAGAAGTGGTGGCCCTCACCGGCGACCAGGAGTACCGCACGGTGAACCTGAAGGGGGACACGGTGTACGACTCACCCAGCTATTAAGCTTGTCGAAAGGGCAAGACTTTTCCCGTAAAGGATGAATATTTTTCAAAAAGTTGGAGAGGAATTCAAACTTTTCTATTGACCTGTCGGGAAAAGGGAGATACAATAAAGTATCATCTATCATTATGTAATTTACTAGATATTTCAGATAAAAACACTTAGGAGGATCAAGCATGGCTTTTGGATTAGATACCGGGGCAGATTCTGTCGTTAGCATTAAGGTGATCGGCGTGGGCGGCGCCGGCAGCAATGTCGTCAACCGCATGGTGGATTCCGGCGTCAAGGGCGTGGACTTCATCGCAGTCAACACCGACAAGCAGGCACTGGCAGTTTCCAGCGCAAATCAGAAAATTCAGATCGGCGAAAAGCTGACCGAGGGTCAGGGCGCCGGTTCTAACCCCGAGGTGGGCCGTCAGTCCGCTGAGGAAAGCCGCACCCAGATCACCAAGATCCTGGAAGGCACCGACATGGTCTTCATCACCGCTGGTATGGGCGGCGGCACCGGCACCGGCGCAGCTCCCATCCTGGCTGACCTGGCCAAGGAAATGGACATCCTGACCGTCGGCGTCGTCACCAAGCCCTTCTCCTTCGAAGGTCGCCGCCGCATGCAGCAGGCTGAGCTGGGCATCGAGAACCTGCGCACCAAGGTGGACTCTCTGGTCATCATCCCCAACGACCGCCTGAAGTATGCCACCGAGCAGAAGATTACCCTGTCCAACGCATTCGAAGTGGCAGACGACGTTCTGCAGCAGGCCGTTCAGTCCATCTCCGACCTGATCAAGAACACTGGCTTCATCAACCTGGACTTCGCTGACGTCTCCGCCGTCATGAAGGATGCCGGCATGGCACACATGGGTGTGGGCCGCGCCACCGGCAAGTCCAAGGCAGAGGATGCAGCTCGCCGTGCCGTTTCCAGCCCCCTGCTGGAGACCTCCATCAACGGCGCCCGCGGCGTTCTGGTGAACGTCACCGGTTCCACCGACGTGGGCCTGGAAGAAGTCGAGATCGCAGCAAACCTGGTCCAGGAAGCTGCCGATCCCAACGCTCTGATCATCTTCGGTGCTACCTTCGACGAGTCCCTGGAGGACGAGATCGTGGTCACCGTCATCGCCACTGGCTTTGACGAGAAGGTCATGAACGCAAAGATGGGCGGCGCTCCCGCAGAGAAGCCCAGCAAGAGCTCCGGCCGTGCATCCGCACCCGTCTCCGAGCCCGCTGCTTCCGACGATGACCCCTACAAGGAGATCTTCAAGATCTTCAATCGTGACCGCTAAAAACGGTTACATAAGCATGTAAGCAAGCCCCTCGCTGTGATACAGCGAGGGGCTTTTTGCATCAATGGCACAAAATAAAACCCCCATCGGTCGATGGAGGTTTCAATCCGTATCTACAATGGCAATGGTCAGACACTTCTGCATGGCGTAATGAAGGGTTTGGAACGTACCTCCTTGGGGATTGCCGTCGTAGACGGCAATGAGGCGGTTGGCACGGTCTACCATGTAGCGGTTCCGGCGGGCCATGCAGCCGGGGGAGTAACTGTGCTGGACCACGGTCTCGTAGTCGCACCGGTCCAGAATGTCCTGACGGCGATTCCGGTCAGCCTGGGCCCAGCGGTCAGCCTGTCCGGCATAGGGGATGGCGGCCTCCAGGGTCACGTCCGGGCGGCGATCCCGGAGGGAGAGGACGGCTTCCCCGAAATACAGGTCGGCACCCTGGGCCATACCGCAGAGGAAGTGGCGGCATCCGGCGGCATAGGCCTCCTCCACCGCCTGAGCCAGACGTTCCTTCAGGGCCATGCATCGGGGGTCGGATTCATCGGCCCCCCAGGGCAGTCGTCCGGGGCGATGGCCGGTAAAGGCACAGCTGGTCTTTGGTTCCATAGGAGGCCTCCTTTCTGGTGTGATACTAGCATATTATACCCCTGTATAGACAAAGTCAATGAAAAAACAGACAAGTTTTATAGAAGAAGTCCAAAAAAGGGGTTGCAATTCTTGCGAAAGCAGATATAATAAAGTTGGACAACGAAATAAGATGTCTTCAGGGCGGGGTGCAAGTCCCCACCGGCGGTAAAGTCCGCGAGCGCTTTGGTTCTGGCCAAAGGCAGCTGACCCGGTGTGATTCCGGGACCGACAGTAACAGTCTGGATGGGAGAAGACGTGCTAACAGGATTGTTGGTGTAACTGCGTAGAGAGGCAGGGCGCAATGCGTCTGGTTCCCTTTGCGATTCTTGTAACGCCCCCAATTGATGGTTGGCACCTGGAAGACATTGGTTTTTCGGGTGTCAAATAATCAAATGGGAGTGTTTTTTTATTATGAACGCAAAAACTCGCAAACTGACCACCATGGCTCTGCTGGTGGCAATCTCCATCGTCCTGGTCTACCTGATCCATTTCCCCATCTTCCCCGCAGCCGCTTTCCTGGAGTATGACCCTGCTGACATCCCGATTCTCATTGGCACCTTCGCCTTCGGTCCCGCCGCAGGCCTTCTGCTTACCGTGGTCACCTGCGTCA
Organism: Ruminiclostridium sp.; assembly: GCA_017547425.1. Taxonomy (GTDB): domain Bacteria; phylum Bacillota; class Clostridia; order Oscillospirales; family Oscillospiraceae; genus Evtepia. The sequence continues at coordinate 8,027 of JAFYPT010000122.1, read as the reverse complement.
TCCAGGGTGTCACCGTCTCCGCAGGTTCCGGCGCTTACGGCATCATCATGCATCTGATCGCCACCTCCACCATCGTTCTGGTGGCCGGCAACATCTACCGCGTGAAGCACACCCGCGCAGGCGCAGCCATCGGTCTCATCGCAGGCACCATCTGCTGGGGTATCGTCATGTGCATTGCCAACCACTTCATCACCCCCCTGTTCATGGGTGTCCCCACCGAGATGGTCGACGCCATGCTGCTGCCCGTCATCCTGCCCTTCAATCTGATCAAGGCAGGCGTGAACTCCATCATCACCTTCGTGATCTACAAGACCGTTTCCCGCCACCTGATCCACAGAGGTGAGGACAAGTAATCCCGATAAAGAGGCTGCGCCCACGGGTGCGGCAAGTTCCAATAGAAAGACCAGTACGGCTTGGCTGTACTGGTCTTTCTTTGTGTGAAACGCACAATTAAATTGTGGACAAGGTTGGAGAAGTATGATATGATAATGATACAATAAAGGTCGGGATTTTGCCGACCCGATGAAAGGAAGATTTTCATGAAGAGACGAATCGTCAGTATTCTGGCTGTTCTGGCCCTGTGCCTGACCATGCTGCCCATGGCGGTCTTTGCAGTGGATCCCTTTGCGGGCTATGCAGAGGGCGACACCGTGCCGATGGACGGCAAGGAGTACACCTACCTGGGTGATGTCACTGAGACCGGCATTGAGCTGAGCAGCTTCAACGTGGAAGGGGACTATGCGGAATATGGCCCTGCTGGCATTGCCAAGGCAGGCGAGGGCTATGTGTCCTATTATGTGGAGGACGGCATGGTCTACATGACCCTGAACAATGCCACCATCACTTCCATGAGCGAGGAGTATTTTGAAGGCTATGGTATCGAAGTGTCCGACTATGATGTGGTGATTGACGGCATCGGCAAAAACACCATTGAGGCGGCTGACACCGCCATTAGCGTTGCCGGTTGCTTGACTCTGAATGGTCAGTTCCAGCGGATCGCAGGTATGAGCTCCGCTATCTACTGCAGCGCGGTCTTTGGTTTTGGCGAGGACGAGGTAACCGTGGACGGCGGTGAGCTGATGATCAACGCCAACGTGGCTGAAATCGTGGGTACCGAGGGTTGCGGTGTTTACAGTGATCGTAACCTGTTTATCAATGGCTCCCTCCAGGATGTTTCCGGTGGCAGCGGTATTGCCACATCCGGTGACCTGACCATCAGCGGCAATGTTGGTGCTGTGAAGGGCTTTGCGGGTTCCGCTCTCTCTGCCCGGGGTGATCTGACCATTGCAGAGGGTGCCAAGGTGGGCAATCTAACCGGTGCTAATTATGGCATCGATGTTTCCTGCCAGATGGATGAGGAGGGCGAGTACCCTGTGTCCCTCTCCAAGGTAGCCATCAACGGTATCGTGGGTGACATCGTGTGCGACGACCAGACCGATGAAAACGGCGAAGAGTATCCGTATATCCACTACGGTATTCTGGTTCTGGGCGGCGACCTGACCATCAACGGCACCGTTAACAGCATCCAGTCCGGCGACTATGGCGTTTGGGTGGAAGGCGGCCAGTTCAAGGGTGAGAAAAACATCACCGGCGGCATTGAGAGTGAGGTCCCTGTGACCACTGTGGAATGGCCCTCCAACTGGGCACACGTTGAGGTCATGGATGCTATCCTGTGGGATCTGGTCCCCGTGGAGCTCCAGGGTAAGTACACCCAGGCTACCACCCGCGCTGAGTACTGCGCTCTGGCCACCTCCCTGTACGAAGCAGTGACCGGCGAGGGCATTGAACTGGCTGACGAGGAGCTGGTTCCCTTCACCGACAGCGAGGATGTGAACGTGGCCAAGATGGCTAAGGTTGGCGTGGTCAACGGCATGGGCGACGGCACCTTTGCTCCCAACGCCAAGCTGACCCGTGAGCAGGCCGCCACCATGCTGTCCCGCCTGGCTTATGCCGTGGGCGAGTCTTTGGCTGCTTCCGCTCCCGACTTTACCGACAGCGGCAAGATCTCTGACTGGGCCTATGACGCTGTGGGTCAGGTCCAGGCAGCCGAGATCATGAAGGGCATGGGTGACGGCACCTTTGCTCCTCAGGGTAATTACACCCGTGAGCAGAGCATCCTGACCATGGACAGACTGTTCAACATGGTATTCTGGGACGAATAAGAAATAAGGTATGGACCATACTTGCCCCCGGCTTCTTCGGAAGTCGGGGACTTTTTTTGGTTCCACCGTTATCTCTGCAATGCCATTGCCACCTTGTCAACCAGCCCGAACCTTGCTACAATATAATATTAGAGACTTGAAAAGGGAGGGGAGACCATGGAAAAGGATCGTATCATTTTTCACTGTGACTTGAACTCCTTCTACGCCTCGGTAGAGCTGCTTTCCTACCCCCACCTGAAGGACCTGCCTGTGGCGGTGTGCGGGGATCCGGAATCCCGCCACGGTATCATTCTGGCCAAGAACGAGGCCGCCAAGGCCTTTGGGGTCAAGACCGCCGAGACCATCTGGCAGGCCCGGCGGAAGTGTCCTGAGCTATATCTCCTGCCTGCCCACCACGACAAGTACCGGTACTATTCCAAGCTTTCTCGGGAGATCTTTGAGCGGTACACTGACTTGGTGGAGCCCTTTGGTATTGACGAGAGCTGGCTGGATGTGACTCACAGCATCCACCTTTTCGGTGGGGATCCGGTGGTTCTGGCAGACCGTATCCGGGAGGATATGAAACGAGAACTGGGGCTGACCTGCTCTGTGGGTGTCTCCTTTAATAAGGTGTTCGCCAAGTTGGGGAGTGACTACAAAAAGCCCGATGCCACCACGGTCATCCGGCGAGAGGATGTGGAGCGAATAGTCTGGCCCCTGCCGGTGACCGATCTGCTCTTCGTAGGCAAGGCCTCGGCCAACATTCTGGCCCAGCATCGGATCACCACCATCGGGCATTTGGCCCAAACACCAAAAGAGAACTTGATTCGACTCCTGGGTAAACACGGGGCCCAGCTCCATGATTACGCCACAGGAGCCGAGCACAGCCCGGTCCGCCCCGCAGGTACCGAACCGCCCCCTAAGTCCGTGGGCAACGGCTCCACCTTCCGTCGAAACCTGAACGGGGAGGAGGAGATCCGGGCGGGAGTCCAGATGCTGGCCGAACGGGTGGCTGCCCGTCTTCGCCGCCACGAGATGAAGTGTACCACCGTCCAGGTGGCTCTGCGGAGTCCGGAGTTCAAGACAGTGAGCCGACAGAAGAAGACCGAGGCTCCCACCAACGTATCCCGGGAGATCATTCGCTCCGCCATGGAACTCATCGAAAGCTGCTGGAACTGGTCGGCTCCGGTCCGGGCCATTACCATTACCGCCCAGGGACTTCTCCCCGAAGACCAGGCGGGAGATCAGATGGATCTCTTTGCCCCTAAGGCTTCGGCCAAGCGGGAAAAGCAGGAAAAGCTGGAGCGGACCATGGACCAGATCCGGGAGCGGTACGGCCGGGACATGATCCGGTTTGCCTCCCGGGAGACCGACACCGCTCGGGAGATCGCCGGGGAAGGCCCGCGGAAGAACAAGGAGGAAACCCTATGACTACATATATTCTATTGTGGGTGCTCGTCTGGAGCATTCTGGCCTTCGTCCTGATGGGCCTTGACAAATGGAGAGCAGCCAGCCACGGCTGGCGTATTCCAGAAAAGACATTGTTCCTGTCGGCAGCCCTGGGGGGAAGCCTGGGAGCCATTCTGGGCATGCAGCTCTTTCGGCATAAAACCAAGCATTGGTCCTTCCGACTGGGTATGCCTGCCATCCTGATTGTGCAGATCCTCCTGGCCCTGGGCCTGTCCTGGTGGACAACCTTTGCAGGATGACAGAACAAAAACCGGTCTTCCCCTACATCTTGGGGGGTGCACCGGGGGTCTATGCATGGTATAGACTTTAAAGGAATGAAACTTGACACCCTTGACACGGAGAAAGTGACAAAAGGGAGGCCTCAGAAGGGCGCATCTTGTCGCAGTCTAACAACTTGACGAACTGTTGACCTTATGCTAAAATACGAAACTGTGGTAAGATGCTTTCAATGGGAAAGAAGGCAGACACCCACCACAAAAACCGCCGAAAGGGAAAGGGACACGCTATGCTGACCGACCTGAAAACTGCGAAAAAAGTGACAGGGGCCAAGCAGGTGACCCGCGCCCTGAAGAGCGGCAACGCCCGGAAGGTCTATCTGGCCGATAACGCCGACCCCCGGGTGACCGAGCCTGTGGCCGATCTCTGCCAGGAAGCTGGCATTGAGGCCGTCCATGTCCCCTCCATGCATGCGCTGGGTGCAGCCTGCGGCATCGCCGTGGGAAGCGCTGTGGCAGCCATCGTGGAATAAAATGTGGTATTCGCCGTATGAGGATGACCTCAGACGGTTAGAATATAAATAATTTCCCATATTTGAGGAAAGGAGGAAATTTCATGCCTACTTTTAATCAGCTGGTTCGCAAGGGTAGAGACAAGGTGACCTACAAGTCCACTTCTCCTGCAATGCAGAAGGGCCTGAACACCCTGAAGAACAAGGAGACCGATCAGCCCTCCCCCCAGAAGAGAGGCGTCTGCACCGCAGTCCGTACTTCTACTCCTAAGAAGCCCAACTCCGCACTGCGTAAGATTGCCCGTGTGCGTCTGACCAACGGTTACGAAGTCACCGCTTACATCCCCGGTGTCGGCCACAACCTGCAGGAGCACTCCGTGGTCATGATCCGCGGCGGCCGTGTCAAGGACCTTCCCGGTGTTCGTTACCACATCATCCGCGGCACTCTGGATACCCAGGGCGTCAATGGTCGTATGCAGTCCCGTTCTAAGTACGGTGCAAAGAGACCCAAGGCTGGCAAGAAGTAATTCTTTCTGTCCAACCACATTTGATCGTAATTTTGCGCTCAAGCGCAAAGCAAATGCTTTGCCGCGAGTCGCTTAACCATATATCTGTTTGACGGATTTGGGTAAGCTCTCAAGGCAGGCACCGGGCCAAAGGCCCGACACGGAAAACGCAAAGCCGTTTTTCGAGTACCTATGAAATCATTTTTTTATGAAGGAGGGAAGCAAAGTGCCCAGAAGAGGAAACGTACCCAAGCGGGAGGTTCTGCCCGATCCGCTGTATAATTCCGTCTTAGTCACTAAGCTCGTCAACAGCATCATGCTGGACGGCAAGAAGGGTGTCGCTCAGAAGGTCGTTTACGGCGCTTTCGATATCGTCAAGGAACAGACCGGCAAGGAGCCCCTGGAAGTGTTCTCTGCAGCTATGGAGAACGTCATGCCGTCTCTGGAAGTTAAGGCCCGCCGTGTCGGCGGTGCTACCTATCAGGTCCCCATGGAGGTCCGCCCTGAGCGCCGCCAGACCCTGGCTCTGCGTTGGCTGACCGCATACTCCCGCAAGCGCAGCGAGAGAACCATGAAGGAGCGCCTGGCTGGCGAACTGATGGACGCAGCCAACAACCTCGGCAGCGCTGTCAAGAAGCGTGAAGAGATGCACAAGAACGCCGAGGCTAACAAGGCATTCGCACACTTCCGCTGGTAAGTCTGGAGGTAAAGAATGGCACGTAAAGTTACCCTGGAAAACACCAGAAACATCGGTATCATGGCTCACATCGATGCCGGTAAGACCACCACCACCGAGCGTATCCTGTACTACACCGGTGTTAACTACAAGCTGGGCGAGACCCATGATGGCACTGCTACCATGGACTGGATGGCTCAGGAGCAGGAGCGTGGTATCACCATCACCTCCGCTGCTACCACCTGCTACTGGCAGGGCACCGCAAACCAGTTCCCCCAGACTCGTCTGAACATCATCGACACCCCCGGCCACGTGGACTTCACCGTCGAGGTCGAGCGTTCCCTGCGCGTCCTGGACGGCTCCGTTACCGTCATGTGCGCAAAGGGCGGCGTTGAGCCCCAGTCTGAGACCGTTTGGCGTCAGGCTGACAACTACAAGGTCCCCCGCATGATCTACGTCAACAAGATGGACATCATGGGCGCAGACTTCTACAACGTTCTGAACATGATCCACGATCGTCTGAAGTGTAACGCAGTGCCCATTCAGCTGCCCATCGGCAAGGAAGAGACCTTCACCGGCATCATCGACCTGGTCAAGATGAAGGCTGACGTCTACTATGACAACGTGGGTAAGGACATCCGCGAGGAAGACATCCCCGCTGACATGATGGAGCTGGCTCAGGAGTATCGCACCAAGCTGATCGACGCCTGTGCCGACCTGGACGAAGAGCTGATGATGCTGGCTCTGGAAGAGGAAGAAATTCCTGAGGACATGATCCGCGCTGCTGTCCGTAAGGGCACCATCGAGAATGTCATCGTTCCCGTTGTCTGCGGTACTTCCTACCGCAACAAGGGCGTTCAGAAGCTGCTGGACGCAATCGTTGACTACATGCCCTCTCCCCTGGACATTCCTGCGATCCAGGGTGTCAACCCCGACACCGACGAAGTGGACGAGCGTCCCGCAGACGACAACGCCCCCTTCTCTGCTCTGGCATTCAAGATCGCAGCCGACCCCTATGTTGGCCGTCTGTCCTTTATCCGTGTTTACTCCGGCGTGCTGAACGCTGGTACTTCCGTTATGAACTCCACCAAGAAGCAGAAGGAGCGTATCGGCCGTATCCTGCAGATGCATGCTAACCACCGTGAAGACATCGAAGCTGTCTACTGCGGTGATATCGCCGCCGTTGTTGGTCTGAAGCACTCCACCACCGGCGACACCCTGTGCGACGACAAGGCTCCCATCATTCTGGAGTCCATGGAGTTCCCCGAACCCGTTATCCGCGTCGCTATCGAGCCCAAGACCAAGGCTGGCCAGGAGAAGATGGGCGTTGCCCTGATGAAGCTGGCAGAAGAGGACCCCACCTTCAAGACCTACACTGACGAGGAAACTGGTCAGACCATCATCGCCGGCATGGGCGAGCTCCACCTGGAGATCATCGTCGACCGTCTGCTGCGCGAGTACAAGGTCGAGGCAAACGTGGGCGCACCTCAGGTCGCTTACAAGGAGACCGTCAAGAAGTCTGTCGAGCAGGATACCAAGTATGCTCGTCAGTCCGGCGGTAAGGGCCAGTACGGTCACTGCAAGATCCGTCTGGAGCCCAACGAGTCCGGCAAGGGTTACGAGTTCGTCAACGAGATCGTCGGCGGCTCCATCCCCAAGGAGTACATCCCCGCAGTCGACGCTGGTATCCAGGGCGCAATGCAGGCCGGTATCCTGGCTGGCTACCCCGTCGTGGACGTCAAGGTCGTTCTGTACGATGGCTCCTACCACGAGGTCGACTCCTCCGAAATGGCATTCAAGATTGCTGGTTCTATGGCATTCAAGGAAGCCTGCCGCAAGGCAAACCCCTGCCTGCTGGAGCCCATCATGAAGGTTTCCGTTATCGTCCCCGAGGACTACATGGGCGACGTTATCGGCGACCTGAACTCCCGCCGTGGTCAGATCCAGGGCATGGAAGCTCGTCCCGGCGCACAGCAGATCGACGCACTGGTTCCCCTGTCCGAGATGTTCGGCTACGCAACTGACCTGCGTTCCCGCACTCAGGGCCGTGGCCAGTACTCCATGGAGCCCCACAGCTACGTGGAGATTCCCAAGTCCATCACCGACAAGATCGTTGAGAAGCGCAACGGCGCTCAGTAATCGATTTTTCTAAGATTTTTACTGGAAAATTCCGCATTTCCCCATTGTATTTTTCAAGAATTTCTTGTACAATGAGAGATGCAACAGAATCTCATTCAGTAAAACCTTTTACCTGAAATTTTGAGGAGGATTTTCAATCATGGCAAAGCAGAAGTTTGAAAGAACTAAGCCCCACGTTAACATTGGTACCAGCGGCCACGTCGACCATGGTAAGACCACCCTGACCGCTGCTATCACCAAGTTCCTGGCTCTGCAGGGCAAGGCTGAGATGCAGGACTACTCCGCAATCGACAAGGCTCCCGAGGAGCGCGAGCGCGGCATCACCATCAACACCGCTCACGTTGAGTACGAGACCGACGCACGTCACT
>JAFYPT010000121.1 GCA_017547425.1 Ruminiclostridium sp. | reverse complement strand
CCGGCGCCGGTGACGTAGTAGTTGCTGCGGCCCTGACGGCAGTTGATCTCAAAGAACTTGTACTTGCCGTCCCGGGTGTCATACTTGATGTCGAAGTTGGAGAAGCCCACGTAGTGCATCTCCTCCAGGAAGGCCTTGACCTTCTGGCAGATCTCCTCGTTGACCTCGGTGAGGATGACGGCGTGGTTGCCAATGCCGTGGGGGGTGTGCTCCTCCAGGAGGACGTGGCCCAGACACATGAGCTTGACCTGGGCGTTCCGGTCGGAGTAGCAGGTCAGGACCCGCATGTTGCTGTCGTCGCCGGGGACAAAGTCCTGGATGATCATGGTGTCGGGGTAGCCGGCGGCGTAGACCTTGTCCAGGACCTCCTCCAGGTTCTTTCGGTCGGGGCAGGTGAAGACCTTCTCATTGCCCTCGAAGGGGTGCTCCCAGTAGGCCACACCGTTGGAGGGCTTGCAGATGTAGGGAGCCTGGAAGGGCAGCTCGAAGTCGTGGCCCATCTCCTTGCGGTAGACGAAGGTGCCGGGGTGGTCGATGCCGAACTGGTCGCAGAGCTCGTAGAAGTATTCCTTGTTGTTGAGCTTGCCGATGGTGTCGCCGGCAATGTAGGGGGCGATGCAGTTGGCGGGGAAGGACTCCTTGTTCTCGGCGGCCAGCTTCACATAGCTGTCACCGCAGCCCAGGACCAGGACGGTCTTGTCGGAGAACTCGGCGGCCACGTCAGCCACGTTCTGGCGGAAGGTCTCGGGGTCCTCGTTCTTGGCGCAGACCCGGTAGTCGATGATGTCAGAGCCGTATGCGGGGCCGGAGGCAAACTTGCCAAAGCAGACCGACTTGACTCCGTAGGCCTCGTGGAAGGCACGGGCCACACTGTAGACGTTGATGTCCCCGCCGAAGAGGAGGGGCTGGAAAGTATGTTCCATGGTATTCGCTTCTTTCTATGGTTTGCCGGGAATGGCAAGGAGCCGTCCAATGGGCCCGGCTCCTCTTATGTTCCCGTTTTTTTCAGACATTTGGGACCCACTTTGTTGGGCTCCCAAATGTGGATATTCACTCCGTTCAGCGCACGGCCCAAGGGCCGCACGTTCTCTCCGTGAGAAGTATGTTTCCCACGTTCATGCCGCGGGAAACATGATTTCATTGCTTTTTGCCGTCAAAACGGCAAAACTCTGCGAGGCTGAAATGTCTTAGCCGCTGACTCTTGCCACCTGATACACGCCATTGACCTGGCTGAGCTTGTTGATGACGGTGGTGATCTCACCCTGGCTGCGGACCTCCAGCACCAGGTTGAACTTGGCATAGCCGTCGGGCAGGACGTTTGCCGTGAAGGACAGCAGAGGCATCTTGGTGGTGGAGAGGGCGGAGGTCACGTCCAGAGCCAGGTTCACACGGTCCTTGGCGATGATCTCCAGGGAGGTCTTGTAGGTGTTCAGACTGTTGGCATCCCAGCTGACCTTCATCCAGCGGCCCTTCTCGCTCTCCCGGTTCATGCCGTTCTGGGCGTTGGGGCAGTCCGCCCGGTGGACGGACACGCCGAAGCCACGGGTGATGAAGCCCACGATGTCGTCGCCGGGGACGGGGGTGCAGCACTTGGCGAACTTCACCATGCACTCGGTCATGTCGGACACGATGACGCCGGAGACCGACTTCTTGTGGTTGCCCTGGCGGGCGATGCCGGAGTCCACAGTGGCACGGTTGGCCTGGGCGGCCTGCTCTTGGGCGGCCTTTTCGGCGGCCAGACGCTCGGCCTGCTGGCGGTCCTGGTGGATGACCTCTTCCCGGGCCCGGTTGGCGCACTTCTGGGCGGAGGCACCGCCGTAACCGATGGCGGCGTACATCTCCTCCAGGGAGTTGAACCGGATCTTCTCCAGCACATGGGGGAGCATCTCTTCGGTGGAGATGGTGGCGATGGACAGACCCACCCGCTTGAGTTCACTCTCAAACATGGCGCGGCCGGTGGCCACGTTCTCCTCCCGCTTCTCCTTCTTGAACCACTGGCGGATCTTGGAGCGGGCCTGGTTGCTCTTGGCCAGGTTCATCCAGTCGCGGCTGGGGCCCTTGGCGTTCTTGGAGGTGATGACCTCCACGATTTCGCCGGATTTGAGCTGATAGTCAAAGCCCACGATGCGGCCGTTGACCTTGGCGCCGGTCATGGCGTTGCCGACGCCGGAGTGGATGGCGTAGGCAAAGTCGATGGGGGTGGCGCCGGCGGGCAGGGTGATCACGTCGGCGTTGGGGGTAAAGACGAAAACTTCGTCGGCGAAGAGGTCCACCTTCAGGGTGCGGATGTATTCTTCCGCATCGGTGTCCTGCTGGTTTTCCAGCAGACGGCGGACCCAGGCAAAGGTCTCCTCGGTGCCCAGCTGCTTCTGGCTCATGCCCTGCTTGTACTTCCAGTGGGCGGCGACGCCGTACTCCGCCATGTGGTGCATGTCCCAGGTACGGATCTGGACCTCGAAGGGGATGCCCTCGGTGCCGATAACCGTGGTGTGGAGGGACTGGTACATGTTGGGCTTGGGGGTGCCGATATAGTCCTTAAAGCGGCCCAGAACGGCCTTGTACATGTCGTGGACGCAGCCCAGCACGCTGTAGCAGGTGGGGATGTCATCCACGATGACACGGAAGGCGTAGAGGTCGAAGATCTCGCTGAGCTTCTTGTTCTGGGAGAACATCTTGCGGTAGATGGAGTAGATGTGCTTCACCCGGCCGTAGACCGTGGCTTTGATGCCCTCTCTGGCCAGACGTTCCTCGATCTCCATCTTAATGGCAGCCATGAAGGCGGCGTGCTTTTCCGCCTGGCTCTCCAGCTCCTCGTCGATCTCTTTGTAGCCGATGGGGTCCAGGAACTTCAGGGAGCGGTCCTCCATCTCCCACTTCATTCGCTGCATACCCAGGCGGTGGGCGATGGGGGCGTAGACCTCCAGGGTCTCCAGGGACTTCTCCCGCTGCTTCCGCTCGGACTGGAACTCCATGGTGCGGATGTTGTGGACACGGTCGCAGATCTTGATGAGCATAACGCGGACGTCCTTGGCCATGGCCATGAGCATCTTGCGCAGGTTCTCCATCTGCTTTTCCTCGATGGTGGTGTGCTTGACCTTGTCCAGCTTGGT
>JAFYPT010000120.1 GCA_017547425.1 Ruminiclostridium sp. | reverse complement strand
TCGCGCAGGGGCATCTCGTTGTCGCCGGAGTAGACGGTGGCGGAGGAGGAGAAGATCAGGTTCTTCATGCCCACTTCCTCCATGACCTTGGTCAGAACCAGGGTGGAGTTCAGGTTGTTGTCATAGTAGCGCCAGGGCTGGGCCACGGACTCGCCGACGGCCTTCAGGCCTGCGAAGTGGATGCAGCAGGAGATCTCGTTCTCTGCGAAGATCTTGCGCAGCAGGGCCTCGTCACGGACGTCGCCCTCGTAGAACTTGACTTCCTTGCCGGTCAGTTCCCGGACACGGTCCAGGCTCTTGGGATTGGAGTTGCACAGATTGTCGATGACAATGACGCCGTAGCCGCTTTCCAGCAGCTCAACGCAGGTGTGGGAGCCGATATAGCCGGCGCCGCCGGTAACAAGAACGTTCATAGGGTAGACCTCCGTAAAAATTGAAAATGAAAAATGCCGGAATTCACAATTGGTTCCAATTGGGATTTGCTCTATCATTAATTTTACTTTGCAGGGGTAGAAATTGCAAGGGTATTTGTTTATACTTGCTGATTTTGTCTTTGCGTCTTCCGATTTTTCTTGCTATTTTGGACACGGGACGGTATAATATACCGTGAAAAATGATACCCAACGAATTTCCTGGAGGATGCGGTTATGGAGAAAAAGAAGATCCTGCTGATGACCACCGGCGGTACCATCGCCTCCATGCCCGGCGGCGAGGGACTGGAGCCCCAGCGGTCGGAAGTCATGGAGCGAGAGATCGACCAGCTTCGTACCTATTACGATATCACTGTCCGGGACATTATGTGCCTGGATTCGTCCAACATCACCCCGGAGGAGTGGACCACCATCGCCATGGAGATCTTCCGCCAGCGGGAGGGCTTCGACGGCATCGTGGTTTCCCATGGCACCGATACCATGGCTTACACCACCTCCGCCATCACCTTCATGCTGCCGGACATCGACCTGCCCGTGGTCTTCACCGGCTCTCAGCTTCCCCTGGCTGATATGCTGTCCGACGGCCCCGACAATCTGCGAACCGCCTTTGCCATGGCCGCTTCCGGCCATCCCGGCGTGTATCTGGCCTTTGACCGGCAGGTCATGCTGGGCTGCCGCGCCGTCAAGGTCCGCGCTTCCGGCTTCTCTGCCTTCGCCAGCATCAATGCCCGCTACGCAGGTACCGTCAGCAACCGGGGCCTGGTGGTGGATAAGGCTGTGCTCCCCCGCCCCCGGGGCAAGGCAAGACTCTGCCCCACCCTCAGCAAGGAGGTCTTCCTGCTGAAGCTGACCCCCGGCGTCAATCCCGCCATTTTCGACATGCTGGCAGCCATGGGCTACAAGGGCATCGTCATCGAGGCCTTCGGCCTGGGCGGTTTCAACATGCTGGGCAAGGGCCTGCGGGGCATCCGCCGGGCCATTGAAGACGGCGTCAGCGTGGTCATCACCACCCAGTGCCTTTACGATTCCGCGGACCTGGGCGTCTATCAGGTGGGCAGCAAGCTGCTCCAGCTGGGCGTCATCCAGGGCCGGGATATGACCAGCGAAGCGGCCATGACCAAGCTCATGTGGGCCATTGGCCAGGGTATGGATCAGGAGCGCATCGCAGAACTCTTTGCCACCAATCTGGCGGGCGAAGTGACTGTCGGTTAAAAGTCAGCGATGAATAAATCGCCTGCGGCGGCTGGCGGATCTTTTGCCATCCCATCTTGTCGATTTAATCCTCGCTTCCTAAAGTCAAAATCCCCTAAAAAATATCGGGAGGTAAAAAATATGGACCCCATCTATGTAACTGGCCATCGTAACCCGGACACCGACTCCATCGTCGGTGCAATGGCCTATGCTGCCCTGCAGAACGCAATGGGCAACAGAGAATACCGGGCCGCTGCCCTGGGCCGTGTCTCTGACGAGACCCAGACCGTCCTGGACCGCTTCGGATTTGAACCCCCTATGGTCATCCGCAGCATGCACACCCAGGTTCAGGATCTGGACTACGACACGCCCCCCATCCTGAGCAAGGCTGTCACCGTCGGCAAGGCCTGGGAGACCCTGAATCAGCAGGAGTTTATCCGTTCCCTGCCCGTCGCCAACGAAGACGGCACCCTCTACGGCATTCTGTCCCGTGACCAGGTGGCAAACTACAACATGACTCAGGTCCTCTCCGGCATTCTGGAAGAGGTTCCTCTGTTCAATGTTCTGTCCATTCTGGAAGGCCGCATCCTCAACGAGGCAGGCGAGAACGTGGACACCATCGCCGGTGAGGTCTGCATCGCCGTGCCCCAGAGCTGCGAGAACCTGCTGTTCAGCAAGCCCGAGTCCATCGTCCTCTGCGGCAACCAGCCCGACATGATGCGCCGCGCCCTGGAGAAGAATGTCCAGGCTCTGATCCTGTGCCAGACCGAGCTGCCCGAGGATCTGCGCAAGATGGAGACCAAGACCTGCATCATCTCTACCCCCTACGATGCATGCCGTGCTTCCATGCTGCTGTTCCAGTCCGTCCCTGTCCATAAGATGTGCCTGACCGAGGGCATCATCTGCCTGCACCTGCAGGAGCGTCTGGACGACGTCAAGGATCAGCTGACCGAGCGTGACTACATCTTCCCCGTTCTGGACGAGAACGAGAAGGTCGTTGGCATCATCACCCGTTACCACCTGCTGCGTCCCCGCCGCAAGCGTGTTGTTCTGGTCGACCACAACGAGGCCGCCCAGTCCGTTCCCGGCCTGGCTGAGGCTGAGGTCGTGGCCATCATCGACCACCACCGCCTGGCTGATATCCAGACCAACAACCCCGTCTACGTCCGCAACGAGCCCGTGGGTTCCACCAATACCATCATCGCCGGTATGTTCCAGGAGCGTGGGCTGCTGCCCTCCCCCGGCATGGCAGGCCTGATGGCATCCGCCATCCTGTCCGATACCGTCATGTTCAAGTCCCCCACCTGCACCGAGCGCGATAAGATCATGGCAGAGCGTATGGCAAGAATCGCCAACGAGTCCATCGACGAGCTGGGCAAGGCCATCTTCGCCTCCGCCACCGGCAACAAGACTCCCCAGGAGCTGCTGGATACCGACTACAAGGAGTTCCACATCGCTGGCAACGACCTGGCTGTTGGTCAGATCACCGTGGTCGACACCTCCAGCATCATGGAGCGCAAGCAGGAGTTCATCGACCTCATGCAGAGCCGCCTGGACGAGAAGGGCTTCACCGTTGTTGTCCTGATGGTCACCGACGTGCTGAAGGAAGGCTCCTACCTGCTGTTCGCCGGCAAGGACGAGATCATCGAGCAGGCATTCCACGTTGTGCCTAAGGACAACCAGGTCTTCCTGCCCGGCGTCATGAGCCGTAAGAAGCAGATCATCCCCATGCTGTCCGCAATGTGGGGTTAATGCGAAGCATTACTTTTTCACTATTCGCTGTTCACTATTCACTGCGCAGGGGAGGGTCATCCTCCCCTGCGGTTTGAAAATCCAAATCGGAGGAAATCATGGGATTCGAAAACCTGCTGGGCAATGACCGGTTGAAGGAAAATTTAACAGTCAGCCTGGGCAAGGGCCGTATCTCCCATTTCTACCTGATCTCCGGCCCCGCCGGTTCCGGCAAGAAGACCCTGGCCAGAATGCTGGCCGCGGCCATCCTGTGCAAGGGAACCCATAAGCCCTGTGAGAGCTGCCTGCCCTGCCGCAAGGTGATGAAGGGAGAGCATCCCGACTTCATCACCGTGGAGGACCCGGAGCATAAGAACGTGGCTGTGCGCATCGTCCGTCAGATCCGGGACGACGTTTTTATCCGTCCCAACGAGTCCGACCACAAAATCTACCTCTTCCCCCAGGAGCTGGGTCTGGAGGGCCAGAACGCCCTGCTGAAGATCCTGGAGGAGCCCCCCGCCTACGGCGTTTTTATCCTGCTCACCGATAACCCGGAAAAGATCCTGCCCACTGTCCGCTCCCGCTGCACGGAGCTGGCCCTGACGGCGGTTCCTGAGCGGATCCTGCGCCAGCACCTGACCCTCCAATACCCCAAGGCCGCCCCCGAGGACATCGCCGCCGCCATCCAGCGCTCCGGCGGATACCTGGGCCAGGCCAAGGA
>JAFYPT010000119.1 GCA_017547425.1 Ruminiclostridium sp. | reverse complement strand
GGTGCCCAGATCTCCAAGCGGCTGGGCCACAAGATCGCCCTCGTGGCGGCCGGTGTCCTGTCCGCTCTGGGCTTTGTGCTGACTGCTGTCCTGCCTGGCACTTCCGTGACCATGCTGTACGTCACCTACGGCGTGCTGGCCGGTCTGGGAATCGGCATTGCCTACAATGTGCTCATCTCCACCGTCAGCGCCTGGTTCCCCGACAAGAAGGGTCTGTGCTCCGGCTGCCTGATGATGGGCTTCGGCGCCTCTGCCCTGATCCTGGGCAACGCCGCCAACACCCTGTTCAACAGCTTCCTGGGCTGGCGTGCTACCTATATGATCCTGGGTGGTGCCATCTGCCTGGTGTTGGTTCTGGCCGGTCTGCTGCTGCAGAAGCCCGGGGCAGACCTGGTCCTCCCCCAGCCCAAGGCCGCTAAGGCCGCCGGGGGCGAGACCTTCGAGGCCCGGGACTACACTACCTTTGAGACCATCCGCCGCCCTTCCTTCTGGATGGCCTTTGTGTGCATTTCCTTCCTGGCGGCGGTGGGCAGCTCGGTCATCAGCTTCGCCAAGGACCTGGCCCTCTCTGTGGGTGCCCCTGAGGCCCTGGCGGTCACTCTGGTGGGTGTTCTGTCCGTGTGCAACGGTCTGGGCCGTATCCTCACCGGTGCGGTCTATGACGTCATCGGCCGCCGCAAGACCATGCTGTGCGCCAACACCCTGACCATCTGCGCCGCCGGTGTCACCCTGCTGGCCGTGTCCATCGGCTCCCTGCCCCTGTGCATCGCCGGTCTGTGCCTGACGGGCATGTCCTACGGTTCCTGCCCCACCATCATGACGGCCTTTACGTCCTCCTTCTTCGGTATGAAGTACCTGTCCACCAACGTGGCCATCATGACCTTCACCGTTATGGTGGGTTCCCTCATCGCCATGGTGTCCAACAAGGTCCTGGAGATCACCGGCGGCTACCCCGCCACCTTCCTGATGCTCCTGGCCCTGACCTTCGCCGCCCTGGTGCTGAATGTGATGATCAAAAAGCCTTGATAAAAAATGGCATCCTGTCCAGCTGAGACAGGATGCCATTTTTTATTTCTTTGAAGTTAGAGGGCCTTTCCTCCGGAGACCTTGATGACCTGCCCAGTGATCATTCTGGCCTGCTGGCTGGCTAAGAACAGAATGGTCTCGGCGATGTCTTCCGGCTGAATGAGCCGGCCCATGGGAATGAGGGGGAGGACGGCCTGTTCCAGGTCCTCGTCGATCCACCCGGTCTGGGTGGGGCCGGGGGCCACGCAGTTCACGGTGATGCCGTACTTCGCCGCTTCCAGGGCGATGCTGCGGGTGAGGGCTTCCAGGGTGGCCTTGCTGGCCCCGTAGGTGATCTGCCCTGCAAAGACCTGGGCCGCATCGGTGGAGAGGGAAATGATGCGGCCATAGTCCCCCCGGTGCCGGACAAATTCCCGGGTCATCAGGAGACTGCCCCGGACGTTGACGGCGAAGGTGTCGTCTATGACGGCCTGGGTGATGGACTCGATGGTATCGATGCCCTCCATGTCCCCGTCAGCCGCATTGTTCACCAGGATATCCACCCGGCCAAACCTGGCCAGGACCGTCGAATAGATTTCCTGCACAGATTCTTCCTTGGAAATGTCCTGTTCCAGGACGAGATAGTCCGCCCCCATGGCCTGGAGGGTTTTCTCCACAGCCTCCGCATTCCCGGCGTTGGCCGCAAAATAGCGGTCGACGCCATTCCGGTCCGTCTTGCTTTCGTCAAAGGGTCGAGGGAGTTTCTTATAGACCAGAACTACCTTGGCCCCCTCCCGGGCAAAGGCCTGGGCGGTGGCGGCCCCGATCCCCTGGGGATTGTTGGCCCCGGTGATGATAGCCACTCTGCCGGTTAACCCATACTCAACCATGTTGCGCCCTCCTTGCAGTCTGTTACTTCTTGGCGGGGACGATCTCCAGCCAATAGCCGTCCGGGTCGGTGATGAAATAGATGCCCATGGCGGGATTTTCGTAGCAGATGCAGCCCATCTCCTCGTGGAGCTTGTGGGCGGCGTCGTAGTCATCCACCGCAAAGGCCAGGTGGAACTCGCACTCGCCCAGGTCGTAGGCCTGGGGGTGGTCTTCCAGCCAGGTCAGCTCCAGCTCAAAGGGACTTTCCGGGTTGCTCAGGTAGACGATGATGAAGCCGTCGCCGTTCATGCGCCGTGCCTCGTGGAGGTCCAGCGCCTTTTCGTAGAAGGCCAGGGACTTGTTCAGATCGGAAACATTGTAGTTTTCGTGGATCATTTTGAATTTCATAGGAAACCTCTTTTCTGCCCGTGGTGTGGGATCGATACTTCTTGGATCCATGATAATATACCGAAAAATGAATGTCAACGAAATAGAAGAAGGCAGGATCGTGACCAAGCCTTCTTGCTGCTGGTATGAAAGGGATGATATCATCTGCGGGGATCAAAAGACAAGGAACGATCCTTGTGCAGCATAACTATACCGAAGGATGCAGAAAACAGTTGCCCATTGCGAAAAAAAACCATATAATAAGCGGGAAAAGAGATAAAAGGAGGGGCACACATGAAAAAGGTGTTGTCTATTTTGTTGGCAGCGGTCATGTTGATGACGGCGCTGCCCGTTTCTGCTCTGGCAACGGACTATGAAACGGTGGTGACAAAGACCCAGGATGCCTATGAAAATCTCAGCATTGGCGGCGGCGGAGCAATGGTCACACCGTTGATCGACCCCACAGACTCCAAGCGGTTCTACGCCACCTGCGATATGGGCGGTCTGTACTATTCTTATGACCGGGGTGCTACCTGGAGCCGTACGGAATCCTACGGTTGGTTGACCCGGGCCTGCATTTCGGAAGACGGTACTGTGTTTGCCGGCGGTTACGGCCTGTACGCCAGCAAAGACCACGGCAAGAGCCTGGAACTGATCTATCCCAAGAATGTGAAATACCGTGTCAGCCGCTGCGGCTGGAATGAAAACCTGATGCTGGCGGATGATTACAACTACGGATATTTGAATGCTGTGGAGGCATCTGCGGACAAGGTCTGGTTTGCGACCACGGACTGGGAAGGCAATTTCATGGTCATGCAGGCAGATCATAACGGTGATGCTCTGCGGGTCTTTGACCGCCAGCAGGTGCAGGCCGGTGCATCCACCGCAACGAATGTGAGTATGGCAGCCCGTGAAGATGTGCTGTACTATACCGTTGAGAATGTCCTCTGGAAATATGACAGTGCGGAAGAGGAGCTTACCAAGCTTTATACTGCCCAGGGAACCCTGGAGGATGTGGAATGGATCGGCGACCAGCTGTTTTTGCTGGAGGATACTGCCGCTGCGACCAAAATTCTCTACACCCAGGATCTTAAGAGCTGGAAGGATCTGAGCGAACAGAACACCCTCACGAATGTCTATGAAAAGTGGGGGGTCCAGCGCACATTTGACTGGCATTTCAAGGAGATCTGCGGCAATAACTTTGAAAATATTTACCTGTCCTTTGAGGATGGTTCTGAGGCGGGTGTGATGAAGTTCAACGGCACCGGCTTTGAGTGGGTGTTTGACTCCATGTACAAGACCCGCGACACCATCGTAGACGATGGCTGGAGCTATGGCAGCCATGGCCCCTTCTATGGTATGGCTGTAGATCCTAAAGACGATGACTTTTTCCTGCTCACCACGGAGACGGTTTATATGATCCATTACGACGGGGAAAATGACCGCAGTGTCAAGACCTCTCACTGTGTGGCGCACGAAGACGGCACTTACAGCACCAGGGGTCTGAATGTGCAGACCACCTATTCTGTGAAGGAAGACCCCTTTGATCCCGATCACATCATTATCTGCACCACCGACCTTGGTCTGCAGAACAGCTACAACAACGGTGAGAGCTTCCGGCGTATGGCCCTCCCCGCAAATGACCAGGAGATCTATAATACCTGCTACGATCTGTATTTCGATACCCATACGGAGGGGTTGATCTATGGCCTGTGGAGCAACCGGCACGACGTGCCCTATAACCCCCAGCTGACAGACCGCGATTGGACCAAGGGCGCATTTGCAGTTTCCCGGGACGGCGGCATCAACTGGGACTTCTCCTACAGCACGGGCCTGCCTGCGGATGCCATTCCTGTTAAAATGAGCGTGAAGGACAACGGCGGTGCCCTGACCATTGCGGTGGCAACCGGCAACCGGGGCTTCTTCATCAGCCATGACAGCGGCAAGACCTTTACCTCCATCAGTGCTGGTATGGATACCGTGGACGGCCTGATCTGGGGTGAAGATATTGTAATGACTGAAGACACCATCTACTGCCTGACGGCACCATACAACTGTGTCTCCGGGGACTGGGAACCGGCGATCCTCTATGCCTATGACCTGCAGACAGGCAAGACCGAGAAAATCGACCTGGGAGAACTGGTGCTGGTCCGCAGCCTGACCTACCATCCGGAAAAAGGCCTGTATCTCAATGTGATCCCCACCAATCATTATGCGTGGTTTGTCCAGTGGGACTGCGGTTCCTGGGTGAATGACAACGGCGGCATCTATCACTATGATGGCGAAGACATTACCTGCGTCTTTGCGAATAACAACGGCATCTTCTATAGTGGGTTCGCACCGGACGGCACCCTGTATGCCACCGAGCCTTATGGCACGGTGTATGCAGGGAAAGATGGCCAGTTCTCCGTGTTTGCGGAAGGACTGTTTACCCAGCTGAAGAATATCAGCTTCTCTTCCGATGGTGACACCATGTATGTGACCACCTTTGGCGGTGGTACCTACCGCATGGACATCCCCGCACCGGAAACAGACACGGAATGCGCCCATACAGCGCAGCTGCAGAATGAAAAGGCAGCCACCTGTACGGAAGCGGGCTATACCGGCGACCAGATCTGCACGGCCTGCGGTGAGGTGCTTGCCCAGGGGCAGAGCATCTCCAGTCTGGGCCACACTGAGCAGGTGAAAAACAAGAGAAAGGCTACCTGCGTAGGCGCTGGTTACAGCGGCGACAGCTATTGCAGCACCTGTGGCGAGCTGCTTGCGCAGGGCGAGTCTATCCCGGCACTGGGCCACAAGACCCAGCTGTGGAATGAAAAGGCAGCCACCTGCACAGCGGCTGGCTACAGCGGGGACTGCTATTGCAACACTTGCGGCATGCTGGTCTCCCAGGGCCAGACGATCCCGGCACTGGGACACACCGAACAGTTGAGGAACGAAAAAGAAGCCACCTGTGCGGTAGCCGGCTACAGCGGCGACAGCTATTGCAGCACCTGCGGGCTGCTGATCTCTCGGGGTCAGACGATCCCTGCTTTGGGCCATAGCACCCGGTGGAAGAGTAACGGGGATGGGACGCACCTGCAGGATTGCACCGTTTGCGGCGCAAAACTGTTGGAACAGGCGTGTGCAGATGGAAACGGCGATTCTTCCTGTGACACCTGTGGGTATACCTTTGCAGCTGTTCAGACTACCTATAAAAAGAAGACTTCTATGACCACCGGAGAGTCCTATCTCATCACTGTGGGCAACAAGGCCATGCAGCGGAATCTGTCTGCAGCTGCCATTGCCGTGTCCGGTTACAGCACCTATACCGTTACGTCCAGTGGGGATCTGACCCACTGGAACTATGGAGCCGGAAAGCTTTGGTGCGAGGTGGCTGGCGTGCGGTATTATTTGTATGTGGATAGCAATAAGCAGTTGGGCGTGACCACCCAAAAAACCTCTGCTGCAAGCTGGACTGTATCCGGCGGAAGGATCAGCACGGCGGTGCGGACTTCCAATCGAAACAGCAAAACAACCACCTACTATCTTGTCGTCAGCGGGTCCTCTTTTGATGTAAGCACACGTAAGAGTTCCCTGGTGCTCTACGAACAGAATACCTAAAGCGGAAAGCGTGGACGATTTGTCCACGCTTTCTGTTATCCCGCCGTTTCCAGCATGTTCTCAATAAAAATCCCATAACCTCTGGTCGGATCGTTCACAAGAACATGAGTCACAGCGCCAACTAACTTGCCGTTTTGCACTATTGGAGAACCGCTCATCCCCTGGACGATGCCACCAGTTCGGTCCAGCAGTCGTTGGTCGGTGACCTTCAGCATCAGGTCCCGGGTGTCGGTGGCGTTGTGGCAGATCTTGGTGATCTCCACGGCATATTCCACCACCTGGGTGCCGTCCACGGTGGAGAGAATGGTGGCTTTCCCTTCCCGGATCTCCTCCGGCTTCGCCGCGGGAATGGGCGTGCCGGTGAAGGTGTCGTTCTCGGTGAGATAGCCGAAGACCCCCTGCTGGGTGTTGGCAAAGAGATTGCCCAGGTCCTCCCCAGCGGTGAAGGCCCCTCGCAGTTCTCCGGGTCGGCCGTCTTCCCCCTTCACCACCCCCACCACACTGGCCGGGGTGATGGCCCCGGT
The DNA here is from genome assembly GCA_017547425.1 of Ruminiclostridium sp. Classification (GTDB taxonomy): domain Bacteria; phylum Bacillota; class Clostridia; order Oscillospirales; family Oscillospiraceae; genus Evtepia. The sequence continues at coordinate 3,033 of JAFYPT010000119.1, read as the reverse complement.
CTGGAGCTTCATGAGGACCGCCGTGTCCACGTCGTTGATGCCGTGGCCCAGGGTGCCGAAGAGACCGGTGGACGGCTCCACGAAGGTGAGGGTGCCGATGCCCGCCATGGAGTCCCGAATCCAGGCCCCCAGCTTGTAGGCCCCGTCGGCGGAACACTGGGCGGCCCGGGTGGTGAGTTCCAGTTCCTCTTCGGCCCGGAGGACGTTCAGTTCCATTTCCTGGCCGTTTAAGTCCTGGAGAATGGTCTGGACCTCCTCGATGGAGCTCACCTGGGCGTCGTTGATGTGGGTGATCACATCACCGGTTCGGATGCCGCAGGCCTTGGCTGGAGAAGCCAACCCCTGTTCGGTGGCAATGTCGGTGAGACCCACCACCAGGACCCCTTGAGAGAACAGCTTGATCCCCACCGCCTGGCCCAGGGGAATTACCATGCGGGGCTGCTGCTCTGCCGCCACCGCCCGGGTTGTCAGGGTCAGGGCCAGCACCGCCAGAGCCAGGGCCAGAAAAAGCCCCCGAAGGAGGGCGGCGGGAAGGGGTCGTTCCTTGGTTTCCTGCAAAAAATCACCCCCTGTTTGTTGTTTGCGCGTTTTGGGCGCATGGTTCAGTGTGGCTGATTTTTGGCGAAAAAGCCCCGGCAAAATTTGTGCCCGCTGCCACCGTTGACGAAACCCAACGGCGTGTGATAAAATACGATATCTTTATTTTTTCAAAAAGGAGGGTATTTTATGCCGTACGCAGCCATCAAACTGTGGCCCAAGGACCAGGAGACCAAGGAGCGGGTGGCCGAAAAGGTCAGCGCAGCCCTGGTGGAAGCACTGGGTTGTCCGCCCCAGGCCGTGACCATTTCCATTGAGGAAATCGAGCCTGCCGACTGGGAAGAGAAGGTGGTCAAGACCGAGATCGAACCCAAGAAGGACACTATGGTCATCGTCGCCGGCAAAAAATGCCTGTGATTCCCATAGATAAAAATTTTCAAAGAGAAAGGTAAGATCCCATTGACCATTCAGTTTAAACCCAAGGGCGTTTGCTCCCAGCTTATGAACGTGACCATCCAGGACGGTGTCATCCAGGACATCCAGGTCCTGGGGGGCTGCAGCGGCAACCTGCAGGGTATTTCCAAGCTCCTGCCCGGCATGAAGGCCGAGGATGCCATCGCCCGTATGGCGGGCATCAAGTGCGGCTTCAAGGCTACCTCCTGTCCCGACCAGCTGACCAAGGCCCTCCAGGCCGCCCTGAACGAAGAGGAAAAGCGGAAGAACGCAGAATAAACCAAAATCCCGAGACGGTAGTCTCGGGATTTTTTATGTCAAAAATCTTCCTTTTTTAGCTTCTTGATGGTCCGCTTCACGGATTTCTTCGCATGTTCCCAATCGGAAGGTCGGTTGGGGTCAGGCCGGCGGGCCAGGATGAGGTGACAGCTGGGGCAGTAGTGGGCGGGGAGGTAGCATCCATGGATCATACGCTCCTTGAGACTGCTGGCATCCACGCTGAAGGCGGGATATTCTATCATGGCACCATCCTTGTTTGGAGAGAAATAGAGTCCGTTTCCTCTCAAAAAGCCCTCGTTCATGTCTTCGCTGCAATCGGGACAACGCATGGCGCTTCACCTACCTTTCTGCTTGTATCATAGAGCAGAAAGAGACAGAATGCAAGACCTACCGGTTCCGGGCCAGGTCCAGGGGGCCCTCCTTCCGTTTGTTCAGGTTGGGGAGAGTGGCTTCCAGCCCCAGGATGACGCACAGCTCTGGGTCAGGGGCCACAGTGACAGGGATGCCAATGGCATCTTGGATGGTTTCGGCCAGCCCCGGCAGAAGACTTCCCCCTCCCGTGAGGAGGATACCCGTTTTTTCCACGTCCTCCACCAGGTCCGGTGGGGTTTGCTCCAGCAGAGTTCGTAGAGCGGTGAGGATTTCGTCCATCACGGGCTGAAAGGCCCGGTTGATTTCCCCAGAATCCAATTCGATCTCCCGGGGCAGACCGGTGGTGAGACAGCGGCCTTTGACGGGAATCGGGGTCTGTCCCAAGGTGTGCTTGACCGCCCGGGCGGTCTGCCGCCCCAGGACCAGGTGGTGGTCCCGGTGGACTGCCTGGATGAGGGATTCCTCCAGCCGGTCTCCGGCGGCGGTGGTGCATACCCGGGAGACCACACGACCCAGAGCGATGACCGCCCCGTCGGTGACCCCGGCCCCCAGGTTCATCACCAGTTGACCTCTGGGGCTTTCCGCCTCCAGCCCTGCCCCCACCCCAGCGGCCAGGGGTGCCTCCATCAGGTAGACCTTCCCGGCCCCGGCCTGAAGGGCGGCTTCGATCAATGCCCGCTCTTCCACCGGGGTGATTCCCGTGGGAACGGACAGCAGAAGTCGGGATTTCCCCAGGCCCTTCCCCAGGATTTGCTTGAAAAAGATGCGGAGCATTTCCGTGGCCAGACCGCCGTCGGTGAGGACACCTCTTGCCATGGGGGAACGAGCGGAGAGGGTGCCGGGATTCCGGTCCAGCATGTCCCGGGCGGCCTGACCCACCGCCAGAAGCTGTCCGGTCTGCCGGTCCACCGCCGCCAGGTTGGGTTCCGAAAGGACCACCCCCTGTCCCTTTGTGGTCCCCCGGACCATAGCGGTGCCGAAATCCAAAGCCATGTCTCGATAGAATCCCATATCCCTCGTCCTTTCCGGTGAAATAATACACTTTCTTGATAAAATGGTTAAACCATTTTATCATGCCATTGCAATGGCGCGCCGCCACTGGCGGCAAGAAGTGTATTGCACATCGTTTTTTGCGGCACTTGCCGCAGGCTGCTTGTAAAGCAGCCCAATAAAACGGTATCATACCGTTTTATTAAAAACTAGTATCAGGACAAGCATACAACAAACAACAAGAGCCTTTCCCTCGAAGTTTGAGGAAAAGGCTCTTTCTTTTTATCCGTTTCTGGGGGTTCGGCAGAAGGCGGCGGCCACCACCTGGCTGGCTCCTGCCTTGCGGAGGGTCCGGGCGGCCTCCTCCAGGGTGGCGCCGGTGGTGCGGATGTCGTCGATGAT
>JAFYPT010000118.1 GCA_017547425.1 Ruminiclostridium sp. | reverse complement strand
GTGCGAAACCACATCCCTGTTTTTGAGGAATTCTACGCCAATGAGTTCCAAAAGGCCCAAAGTGTCTGCGGTTTTTCCCCAGAATCCAAGGAAATTGTGGAAAAAATCAAGAAGGCCGGGTACAACGTGGTGTTGGCCACCAACCCCATCTTTCCGGCCATCGCCACCCAGAGCCGCATCCGCTGGGCGGGACTGGAGCCTGAGGACTTCCAGCTGTACACCACCTACGAGAATTCCTCCTACTCCAAGCCCAACCCCAAGTACTATGTGGAGGTCCTGGAGAAACTGGGCCTGGACCCCAAGGAGTGCCTGATGGTGGGCAACGACGTCACCGAGGACGGAGCCGCCAAGGCCCTGGGCATGGACGTCTTCTTCCTCACCGACTGCCTCATCAACAAGGAGCAGAAGGATATTTCCGGCGAACCCCACGGGTCCTTTGCCGAGTTGGCGGCTTATCTGGGGGTGTGACATGGGCGGGCCGATATGGAATCGGCCCCAACATGGCTCATTCTTCTCGTAGGGGCGGATTCTATATCCGCCCAATGGGACCCCGGTCCCCTTATGTGGTCAACCTTTCCACATTTTCCACAGAAAAATCCACATGGAGTGCCGTGCTGATCCCCAGGCCCAAAATGCGGGACAAGACATCTACCTGGCTGTCAATATTTCGGGGGGTCACGAACCACTCGGCCCCTTCCGTCCGGAAGGCAGAGGGGTCAAATTCCTGACCGCTCTCCTCCATGAGGTCCATGCAGAGGGTCCCGGCATCCACCACTGTGGGGATCCCCAGGGCGATCACCGGGATGCCCAGGTTCTCCTTGTTCAAGGCCATCCGGGCGTTTCCCACCCCGGAACCGGGGACGATCCCTGTGTCGGCCGCCTGAATGGTCCGGCAGACCCGCTCCTGCCGCCGTGCCGCCAGGGCGTCCACGGCAATGAGGCAGACTGGCTTCAGTTTCTTCACCAGGGCGGCGATGACCTCCCCGCTTTCCATGCCGGTGGTCCCGGTGACCCCGGCGGCCAGAGCTGCCACAGGCCGAAGGTCAGAGAATTGCTCCGGCAGGGATTTCACCAGGTGCCGGGTCACCAGCAGACGGTCCGTGGTCCTGGGGCCGATGGCGTCGGGGGTGACCTGCCGGTTTCCCAGGCCGGTCACCAGGACCAGACCCTCCTGGGGAAGGTCAGGCAGCTCCTCCAGCATGGCGGCCACCGCCCGGGCGGCGTTTAGGATCTCCTCCCGGTCCCGGGGCAGGTCGGGCAGGTCCAGGGTGAGATAGGTCCCTTTGGGTTTGCCCAGGGCGTCCTCCCCCTGCCCATCCAGAATTTTCACCCGGGTCAGGGGTAGACCGAAGAGGGTCTCCTCCTCTACCAGGACCCCGGGAAGGGTGGATTTTTTTTCTGGATGATCCTCAAAAAATTCTTTTGCCTCCAAGGCGAGGTCGATTTTTCTGCCGTTTTTCATGGGTCGCTTCTCCTTCTGACCACCAGATATGGTGGAAGTGATTCATTTACCCCACTATTCTTAGCATTTTTCAAAAAAATATGTAAAAAATCGAATTTTTTGCAAAAAAAGCTTGCAATTTCAAAACTCTTATGCTAGAATACATTCCTGCACAGAACTTTTGTGACTATTTTTGATGTACTCGGAGGAGGTGTTTGGTTTGCCGAATATCAAGTCTGCAAAGAAGCGTGTTCTGGTCAATCAGACAAAGGCTGCCAGAAACAAGGCCGCTAAGTCCGCACTGAAGACTCAGCTGAAGTATTTTGACGCTGCTATCAACGAAGGCAACCGCGTCGAGGCCGATAAGAGATACAAAGAGGCCGTCAAGGCTGTGGATCAGGCTGCTGCACGTGGTCTGCTGCACAAGAACACTGCAGCTAACCGCAAGAGCAAGATGACTCTGCGCCTGAACAAGATCTAATCTGGTTCAAAATGAAACCGTCTGAAGAAATTCAGACGGTTTTTATTTTTACCCTGTTCAAAAAAATCCACCAGAATACATTCTGGTGGATTTTTTTCATAGAAACCTTGCTTTTTTCCACGATTCATGGCATGATTCTTCCAAAGGAAGTGAATATTGTGGAAAAAGAAAACAAAACTCCAAGATTACCAAAGCTCTGGGAGGCCCTGCTGACCCTGGGTTTCCTGGTGGCCCTGATGGCGGCTGCCATCCTGGTTTATGAAGTGGATCCCCATATCCCCATGTTCATCGGCGCTCTGGCAGCGGCCCTCATGGCCCTGCGTCTGGGCTACCGGTGGAAGGATGTGGAAAACTTTATGTTTGACGGCATCCAGCGGGTGCTGCAATCCTTGATCATTCTGATCATCATCGGTATCCTCATCGGTGTCTGGCTGAACGCCGGTGTGGTCCCTGCCATGATCTACTACGGTCTGAAGATCCTCAGCCCCTCCACCTTCCTCATGGCGGCCATGCTGGTCTGCTCTGTGACCTCTCTGGCCACTGGTACCTCCTGGGGTACCGTGGGTACGGTGGGTGTGGCCCTCATGGGCATTGGTCTGGGCCTGGGCATGGACCCGGCCATGACCGCTGGCGCCATCCTGTCCGGCGCATACTTCGGCGATAAGATCTCCCCCTTCTCCGAGACCACCAACCTGGCCCCTGCCATGGCTGGCACCGACGTCATGACCCACGTGAAGTTCATGCTGATGCCCACGGCAGTGGTTTACGTCATCACCCTGGGTGTTTTCGGCGTTCTCAGCTTCACCCAGTACAGCGGCGGCACGGCCGACCTGTCCTCTGTGACCCAGTTCTCCGATGCCCTGTCTGAACTGTTCCACATCAGCCCCATTCTCCTGCTGCCCCCCGTGGTGGTCATCGTGGCGGTGGCCTGTAAGATGCCCGCCATCCCCGGCATCACCTTAGGCGTGGTGGTGGGTGGTATTCTGGGCCTGATCCTCCAGCCCGACTGCACCCTGGGCACTCTGCTGGAGTCTGCCACCAACGGCTTCTCCTGCGAGACCGGCGTGTATGAGGTGGATGAGCTGCTGAATTCCGGCGGCCTCATGAACATGATGTACTCCATCTCCCTGGCCATCATCGCCATGATGTTCGGCGGCGTCATGGAGGGTTCCCGCCAGCTGGAGGTCATTGTGGACCGGCTGAAGAAGCTGGCCAAGACCCCGGCCTCCCTGGTGAACCTGACCCAGGCCACCTGCGTGGTGTCCAACGTGGTCATGCCCGAGCAGTATATCTCCATCGTGGTCCCCGGCCGCATGTACGCCGAGGAGTACGGCAAGATGAAGCTCCACCCCAAGACTCTCTCCAACGCTCTGGAGAGCGCGGGTACCGTCACCTCCGCCCTGGTTCCCTGGAACACCTGCGGTGTCTTTATGGCTACCACCCTTGGCCTGAGCACCCTCTCCTACGCTCCCTGGGCCATCTTCAACTGGCTCATGCCCATAGTGGTGGCGGTGATGGCCATCATGGGCCTCACCGTGGCCGACGAGAACGGCGTGCGTCTCTCCAAGAAAAAGAAATAAGGAAAGAGAGGTCCTTGGACCTCTTTTTCTGTGTATGCACGTTTTTCTCCACATCCTGTGGAGAAAAATCCCGGCGGAGGAACTCTGAATTTCCCTTCAGGGAAATATAAAAGTTATTTCATGGCTCCGTCACAAAATCTTCATAATTTTCCCCTATACTCACTACACATATAGAAACGAACACCCAGGAGGAATCCCCCATGGATCAATATAACAACCACTACACCGACCGCCCGGAGCGGGACCCTTTCGTCCCCGGCAATTATCAGTCCGGCCCCAGCTATCAGCCGCCCGGTCCCGGCCCCGCAGGCGACCCCATGTACACCGAACCCCAGAAGCCCAAAAAGCCCAGAAAGAAGAAGGGCTGGGTCAAGTTCGTGGCCCTGGGTCTGGTGTGCGCCCTGGTGGGTGCGGCCGCCGTTCCCGTCTATGAGATGGTCACCGGTGACGACACAACCACCCTCTACATGGGGGACCGGAAGCCCACCGAGATCAAGATCACTTCCGTGAACACCGAGAAGGAGATGACCACCGCGGAGATCTACGCCGCCTATGTGGGCTCCTCTGTGGGTATCACGGTGGATATCGTGAGCACCAACATCTTCGGCCAGACCGTCACCAATGCGGCGGCCGGTTCCGGCTTCGTCATCACCGAGGACGGCTATATTCTGACCAACTACCACGTCATTGAGGGGGCCAGCGCCATCACTGTGACCTTCGTGGACGGCACCACCTACTCCGCCACCTTCATCGGCGGCGAGGAGGCCAACGACATTGCCGTCATCAAGATCGACGCCCAGGACCTGACCCCCGTGGTCATCGGCAAGTCCGGCGACATGCTGGTGGGCGAGCAGGTCACTGCCATCGGCAACCCCCTGGGTGAGCTGACCTTCTCCGAGACCACCGGCATCATCTCAGCCATGGACCGGACCATCACCATGTCCGACGGCCGCCAGATGAACATGATCCAGACCGACTGCGCCATCAACTCCGGCAACTCCGGCGGCCCTCTGTTCAACAGCCACGGCGAGGTCATCGGCATCGTTTCCGCCAAGTATTCCTCCAGCGGTGTGGAGGGTCTGGGCTTTGCCATCCCCATGGACGACGTGGCCGACATGGTCAACGAACTCATCACCACCGGCTATGTGAGCAAGCCCATCCTGGGCATCTCCGTGGACGACGTGCCTGCATCCGTCCAGGCCTTCGGTGTCCCTGCCGGTGCCTATGTGGTGGTGGTCACCCCCGGTCTCTGCGGCGAGAAGGCTGGTCTCCAGGCGGGGGACATCATCACCAAGATCAATGACACCGAGGTCAAGTCCTACAGCGAGCTCATCTCCGCCAAGAACGAGTATGAGGTGGGAGATACTGTGGAGCTGACTGTCTACCGCAACGGCGAGACCCTGACTGTCACCGTCACTCTGGAGGAGTCCACTCCCGAGAAGGAGGCCCTCCAGGAGCAGGCCCAGCAGGAGTACCAGCAGAAGCAGAACCAGTCTCAGCAGCAGCAGGAGCAGTATAGCTACAGCTGGCCCTTTGGATTTGGATATTAAACGCATCAACGGGCGGTCCTTCGGGACCGCCTATTGCTTATAGAAAAACAAAGCCTTCCCTGTGAGGGGAGTTTTTTGGGTCCCTAATACCCCCCATCAGAATCCCTTTCATTCTTGACACCCCTGTAATTTTCGATATAATAAATCTATTGTGGACCTCAGTGGTCCTTATGAAAATCATCATTCAATCGCCGAAGCCATCGGCGAGGGAGGAGTATAGTATGCTTTCCAATTCTCAGAAGACTATGGAAAAAATCGTCGCTCTGTGCAAGGGCCGCGGCTTCGTGTTCTCCGGCAGTGAGATCTACGGCGGCCTGGCCAACACCTGGGACTACGGCCCCCTGGGCGTGGAGCTGAAGAACAACGTGAAGAAGGCCTGGTGGAAGAAGTTCGTCCAGGAGAACCCCTACAACGTGGGTCTGGACGCAGCCATCCTCATGAACCCCCAGGTCTGGGTGGCCTCCGGCCACGTGGGCGGCTTCTCTGACCCCCTGATGGACTGCAAGGAGTGCAAGGAGCGCTTCCGTGCAGACAAGGTCATCGAGGACTGGTGCGCCGAGAACAACTTCGACCTGGGCAAGGCTGTGGACGCCATGAGCCAGGCTGAGATGAAGGCCTTCGTGGAAGAGCACAACATCGGCTGCCCCACCTGCGGCAAGCACAACTGGACCGACATCCGTCAGTTCAACCTGATGTTCAAGACCTTCCAGGGTGTCACCGAGGACGCCAAGAACACCGTGTACCTGCGTCCCGAGACCGCACAGGGCATCTTTGTCAACTTCCAGAACGTCCAGCGCACCACCCGTAAGAAGCTGCCCTTCGGCGTCTGCCAGGTGGGCAAGTCCTTCCGCAACGAGATCACCCCCGGCAACTTCACCTTCCGCACCCGGGAGTTCGAGCAGATGGAGCTGGAGTTCTTCTGCCAGCCCGGCACCGAGCTGGAGTGGTTCGCCTACTGGAAGGACTTCTGCCACAAGTGGCTGCTGGAGCTGGGCATGAAGGAGGAGAACCTGCGTCTGCGCGACCACGATCCCGAGGAGCTGAGCCACTACTCCAACGCCACCACCGACTTTGAGTTCGTCTTCCCCTTCGGCTGGGGCGAACTGTGGGGCGTCGCTTCCCGCACCAACTTCGACCTGACCGCCCACCAGACCACCTCGGGCAAGGATATGACCTATTACGACCAGGAGAAAAACGAGCATTATATCCCCTACGTTATCGAACCCTCCCTGGGCGCCGACCGTGTGACCCTGGCCTTCCTGGTGGAGGCCTACGACGAAGAAGTGGTGGATGAGGCTAAGAACGACGTCCGCACCGTCATGCGTTTCCATCCCGCCCTGGCCCCCTTCAAGTGCGCCGTGCTCCCCCTGTCCAAGAAGCTGGGCGACAAGGCCCGCGAGCTGCAGGCCGAGCTGAGCAAGTACTTCATGGTGGACTACGACGAGGCCGGCTCCATCGGCAAGCGCTACCGCCGCCAGGACGAGATCGGCACCCCCTACTGCATCACCGTGGACTTCCAGACCGTGGGCTCCGACACTGAGGAGGCCGACCACTGCGTCACCATCCGTGACCGCGACACCATGGAGCAGGTCCGTATGCCCATTGACCAGGTCAAGGATTATATCATGGAGAAGATCGCCTTTTGATGAGAAACTGTTTTCTCTTTTCCCGCCGGCCTGAGGACTGCTGGTCCTCGGGCCGAAAGGCTGCCTTTTGGGGCTGGAACTGGGCCTGGGTCCTGCTCTCGGCCATCGGCATCGGCTTTGCCTCCCTGCTGATGGCCTACGGCCCTTACGCCCTCCGCCTGGTCCTGGGGCTGCTGGACCGGCCCCTGATCCTGGTGCTGAACCTGCTGCCCCCCGTGCTCCTCATGGCATTGCTGTGGGGCCTCACCGGCCGGGCCGCCCTGTCCTTTTTTATCACCGCCGCCCTGGCCCTGGGGCTGTCGGCGGGCAACTATTTCAAGCTCACCTTCCGGGATGACCCGGTGATGCTGGCCGACCTCTTCCTGCTCAAAGAGGTGGGAAACATGGCGGGGAATTACCAGCTTTTCCTGGACTGGAAGCTGGGCCTGGGCATTGTATGCGCCCTGTGCGGTTTGGTTTTTCTGCTTTTCTTCGTCCGGTGGCGCCCCGGTACCCGCACCCGCTTTGCCCTGGTCAGTGCCGCCGTCCTGGCCGCCGTCTGGCTGACTCCGGTCTACCTGAGCGACACGGTCTATAACGTCCACACCGCCTGGTATGAGCGCATCCCCAACCGCTGGTCCTCCACCCAGCAGTATATCGCCCACGGCTTTCTCTACCCCTTCCTCCACTCGGCGGCCGACGCCTTTGAGACGCCCCCCGACGGGTACAGCGAGGAGCGGGCCGCTCTGATGCTGAACGCCTGGGAGAACGCCGACATCCCCGAGGAGAAGAAGGTCAACGTGGTGGCCATCATGCTGGAGGCCTACAACGACTTCACCAAGTTCGGCGTGCCCGAGCTGGCCCAGGATGTCTACCAGGTCTGGCACGAACTGGAGGCTGAGGGCTACTCGGGCAACCTGGTCACCAATATCTTCGCCGGCGGCACTGTGGACTCGGAGCGCTGCTTCCTCACCGGCTTCGCCTCCCTGGGGCAGTTCCGGGGGCAGACCAACTCCTACCCTTGGTACTTCCGGGAACAGGGCTACACGGTAGAGGGCATGCACCCCTGTTTCCAGTGGTTCTACAACCGTCTGAACATCAACGCCAACCTGGGCTTTGAGGACTACTTCTTTGTGGAGAACTACTTCGAGCCCATGACGGGGGGCGGGGTGGCCATGGACGACATCTTCTTCCCTGAGCTCATCAAAAAGTACGAGGAGGGCACGGCGGGGGACAAGCCCTATTTCAATTTCTCTGTCACCTACCAGGGCCACGGTCCCTATGACAACAACATCTGCTGGTGGGGAGAGAAGGGTGACTTCGTGGTGGATGACGGCACCTACACCGAAGAAGAGCAGTATATTCTGGACAACTACTTCGGCTCCATCGCCAATACCAACCGGCATTTGAAGGAACTCACCGACTATTTCCGAAAGGATGACGAGCCCGTGGTCCTGGTGCTCTTCGGGGACCACAATCCCTGGATGGGGGACGGAAACAGCGTTTACGCCGCCATGGGCATCGACCTGAACCAGGACACCCAGCAGGGCTTCCTCAACTACTACTCCACCCCTTACCTTATCTGGGCCAATGAGGCCGCAAAAGCGGCTTTGGGCAACGACTTCCAGGGGGAGGGCCCCGACATGGGCCCCTACTTCCTGATGAACCAGGTCTTTGAGCTCTGCGGCTGGGAGGGCCCTGCCTTCCTTCAAGCCACCAACGCCATCGCGGATACCATCCCGGTGGTCCACACCACTGGCCGCTATCTGGAGAACGGTCTGCTCACCAACGACCTCGCTCCCGAGGGGGAGGCCCTGGTCCAGGATTACCGTATCCTGGAATTTTATCAGCGCAATCACTTTGCCTATTCAACACTGAATGGAAAGGAATGATACAGATGGACATCAAAACTCTCGCCCGTACCGCCGCCAACGGCCGTCTCCTGGCCCTGGAAGCGGTCCACACCGCCGCCTCGGGCCATCCCGGCGGCTCCCTATCCGCCATGGACATCCTGACGGTCCTCTATTTCAACACCATGAAGGTGGACCCCGCCAACCCAAAGGACCCAGACCGTGACCGTTTCGTTCTGTCCAAGGGCCACTGCACCCCCGCCCTGTACTCCGTTCTGGCCCTGAAGGGCTTCTTCCCCGTGGAGGACATTAAGCTCTTCCGCTCCATCCACGCCCACTACTCCGGCCACCCCGACATGAACAACGTCCCCGGCGTGGACATGTCCACCGGCTCCCTGGGTCAGGGCGTCTCGGCCGCCGTGGGCATGGCCCTGGCCGGCAAGCTGGACAAGAAAGATTATCGCGTCTACACCGACCTGGGCGACGGTGAGATCGAGGAGGGCCAGACCTGGGAGGCTGTCATGGCGGCCGCCAAGTACCACCTGGACAACCTGTGCGCCATCGTGGATGTGAACGGCCTGCAGATCGACGGCAATACCTCCGATGTCATGCCCTCCGAGCCTCTGGACGCCAAATACGAGGCCTTTGGCTGGAACGTGATCCACGTGGACGGCCACGATTACGCCGCCCTCATCGCCGCCTTCGAGCAGGCCGCCGCCTGCAAGGGCAAGCCCACCATGCTCCTGGCCAGGACCGTCAAGGGCAAGGGCATCTCCTACATGGAGAACAACGCCGGCTGGCACGGCAAGGCCCCCAGCGACGAGCAGTATGAGCAGGGCAAAAAAGAACTGGAGGCCGTTCTGGCCGGTCTGGAGGTGGAGTAACATGGCTGAAAAGATCGCGACCCGCGCCGCTTACGGCGAAACTCTGGTGGCCCTGGCCGACCAGTATCCCCAGCTTGTGGTCCTGGACGCCGACCTGTCCGGCTCCACCATGACCAAGGATTTCGCAAAGGCCCACCCCGAGCGTTTCTACAACATGGGCATCGCCGAGGCCAACATGGTGGGCGTGGCCGCCGGCCTGGCCGCCTGCGGCAAGAAGCCCTTCGCCAACTCCTTCGCCATGTTCGCCGCCGGCCGCGCTTTCGAGCAGGTCCGCAACAGCGTGGCATACCCCGGCCTGAACGTCACCGTTGTCGGTTCCCACGGCGGCCTGTCGGTGGGTGAGGACGGCGCCACCCACCAGTGCTGCGAGGACATTGCCATCATGCGGGCCATCCCCGGCATGACCGTGGTCAACCCCTGCGACGGCAACGAGATGCGTGCCGCCGTGAAGGCCCTGCTGGACCATGACGGCCCTGCTTACCTGCGCATGTGCCGTCTGGCCGTGGAGAGCGTCACCGACGAGCTGCCCGGCTACCAGTTTGAGCTGGGCAAGGGCGTGACCATCCGTGAGGGCTCCGACGTGACCGTCGCCGCCACCGGCTTGATGGTCCAGGCCGCCGTGAAGGCCGCCGAGGCCCTGGCTGCTGAGGGTATTTCGGTCCGGGTGCTGGACTTCCATACCATCAAGCCCTTGGACGGCGCGCTGCTGGAGAAGGCCGCCAGGGAGACCGGCGCCATCGTCACCGCTGAGGAGCACTCCGTCATCGGCGGTCTGGGCGGCGCCGTGGCCGAATATGTGTCCGAACATTGCCCCGTGCCCGTGGTGCGCCACGGTGTGCAGGACCAGTTTGGCCGCTCCGGCAAGGCCCAGGAGGTCCTGGATGCCTACGGCCTGAACGCCGCCGGCGTGGTGGAGGCCGTCCGCAAGGCTCTGGCCCTGAAGAAGTAAAACCCTTTCCACAAACAAAAGATCCGACGTAGCCGCGTCGGATCTTTTGATTCTTCAGAATTTCTTAAAGACTTCCTTTGTGGGGATATGGTAAAGTAAATACAGGAAATGCCATTTTTCTATACAAGGAGGTCTCAAAATGAAAAAACTCTCCCTCACTTTTGCCACCATTTTGACCTGTCTCAGTTTGGTCCCCCTCTCCGGCTGCATGCGCAGCATTTATGAGGGCAAGGCGGTGGGCGTATGGGAGGGAGACGGGAGCCTGAACCTTTCCGGGATTACCGCTCCCTTTGAACACGCTACCCAGCTGGAGTTTCACTCTGACGGCACCGTGGAAGCCACGGTGGACGGCCAGGAGTTCTCCTTCCGCTACTCCATGACCGATGACACCCTCACCATCAACGGTGAGGAGGAAAGCTGGGGCCTGCTCTATGAGATTAAGGGAGACACCCTGACTCTTGGCAGCAGCGACCACGCCGCCGCCTTCACCAAAGCCGACTGAGCTCTATATTGATACCGGAACCGACCGGATGGTATTATGACAAACGGAGGGATTTCCTGTGAAAAAACGATATTTGTTTATCGCTCTGGCCCTTTTGGTCAGTCTTTTTACCGCCCGGATGCCCCTTGCCCAGGAAGGGGATTTCGATGGCCCAATCCATGTTTCCTCTCTCCATGGAGGTGTCGCAAACGGAACGGCCTATCAAACTGTTTCCGATTATCGGGTCAAACCAGGTATGACCGAGTACGAGCCGCTGGTCACACTGCTCTGCGGCACCAAGTGCCGCCTCGGTCTGCAAACT
>JAFYPT010000013.1 GCA_017547425.1 Ruminiclostridium sp. | reverse complement strand
TCCAGGGCCTCAGCCAGGACCTGGTCCACATGGGACACAGGGATGAAGGTCAGGGCGTTGCGGACGGTCTGGTCGATCTTTTCCAGGTCAGTCTCGTTGTCCTTGGGGATGATGACCGTGTGGATGCCGTTGCGCAGGGCAGCCATGGACTTCTCCCGGAGGCCGCCGATGGGCAGGACTCTGCCCCGGAGGGTGATCTCACCGGTCATGGCCACATCGGCCCGGACGGGGATGCCGGTGAGGGCAGAGACCATGGCGGTGCACATGGTGATGCCGGCAGAGGGGCCGTCCTTGGGAACGGCGCCTTCCGGGAAATGAACGTGGATGTCCTTTTCCTTGTAGAAGTTCTGCTCAATGCCCAGCTGGACAGACCGGCTGCGGATATAGGTGAAGGCCGCCTTGGCGGACTCCTGCATGACCTTGCCCAGGTTGCCGGTGATCTCGATCTTGCCGGAACCGTCCACCACGTTGACCTCGGCCTCCAGCAGGGTGCCGCCCACGGAGGTCCAGGCCAGGCCGTTCACCAGACCGATCTGGTTCTCCAGGCCGTTCTTCTCGGGGTGGTACTTCCGGGGACCCAGCCAGGTCTCCAGGTTGTCCCCGTTGACGCTGACGGTCTTGCACTTCTTCTCCACGATGGCCATAGCTGCCTTTCGGCACATAGAACCCAGTTCCCGCTCCAGGATACGCACGCCGGACTCCCGGGTGTAAGCCACGATAATCTCCCGGATGGCGTCGTCGGTGAGCTTCAGCTGGGTCTTTTTCAGGCCGTGGCGCTTGAGCTGCTTGGGGATCAGGTGGTTCTTGGCAATCTGGAGTTTCTCCTCATCGGTGTAGCTGGCCAGCTCGATGACCTCCATACGGTCCAGCAGAGGCTTGGGAATGGTGGAGGTGGTGTTGGCGGTGGTGATGAACATGACGTCGGACAGATCGAAGGGCAGCTCCACGAAGTGGTCCCGGAAGGAGCCGTTCTGCTCCCCGTCCAGGACTTCCAGCAGGGCGGAAGCGGGGTCGCCCCGCATGTCGGTGCCCAGCTTGTCGATCTCGTCCAGCAGCAGCAGGGGGTTGTTGGTGCCCGCCTGACGCAGGGCGTTCATGATGCGGCCGGGCATGGCACCCACATAGGTCTTTCTGTGGCCGCGGATCTCGGCCTCGTCGTGGACGCCGCCCAGGGAGATGCGGGCCAGGTCCCGGTTCAGGGCACGGGCCACAGACATGCCGATGGAGGTCTTGCCCACGCCGGGAGGGCCAACCAGACAGATGATCTGGCCCTTCAGGTCGGGAGCCAACTGCTTGACAGCCAGGAACTCCAGGATGCGCTCCTTGACCTCTTCCAAGCCGAAGTGGTCGGCATCCAGAATCTTCCGGGCAGCTGCCACGCTCACCCGCTCCTTGGACTTCTTGTTCCAGGGCAGTTCCAGGCAGACGTCCAGGTAGTTCCGCAGGACGGAACCCTCCTGGGAGCCGAAGGGCTGCTTCTCCAGGTGGGCCACTTCCTTCAGAAGCTTCTGCTCCACCTCTTCGGGGAGCTTGGCTTCTGCGATCTTCTTCTTGTAGGTGAGGATCTCGCTGTCACCGTCGTCTCCCAGCTCCTCCTGGATCACCCGGACCTGCTCCCGCAGGAAGGCGTCCTTCTGGTGCTGGGTCATGTTCTCCTGGACCCGGCGCTGGATGTTCTGCTCCATCTCCAGGATGTCCACCTCGCGGCGGAGGAGACGGTTCATCTTCTGCAGACGCTGGACAGGGCGGAGCTCATCCAGGATGGACTGCTTGTCCAGGACACGCATGGAGATGTTCTGGGCGATGAAGTCGGCAATGTAGCCGGGGTCCTCGCTGGACATGATGTTCATGAGCATCTCGTTGGTGGCAACCTTGGGAGAGAGCTCGGAGTAGCGGTCGAAGAGCTCGTAGGACTGGCGGATGGCCGCCTCGGCCCGGAGGGTATTGTTCCGGGAGGGGACCTCATCCAGGATCTCCACCTGCTCAATGTCGGCCACCAGGAAGGGGTCCACCTGGGTCAGGTTGTGGAGGCGGGCACGGAACTGGCCCTCCACCATGACCCGGACGTTCTTGCCGGGCAGGCGAAGGATCTGGCGGACCGCAGAGACGGTACCAATGGAAAAGAGCTGGTTCTTGTCGGGCACTTCCACCCGGATGTCCTTCTGGGGCACCAGGAAGATATACTGGTTCTTGCTCATGGCCTCTTCCAGGGCCTTGATGGACATTTCACGGCCCACGTCGAAGTGGACCATCATCTTGGGATAGACGGCCAGGCCCCGGAGGGCCAGGGTGGGAAGGCTGAACAGCTCGATCTTTTCTTCTTCGTGCATAGCAATTCACTTCCTTTCTTGGGAAATATGCTGTGTGTAAAAATGCAGGAAGGGGCGGAGAGTTTCCCCTCCGCCCTGCTTGTTTGAATTACATGAGGTCCTGCTGGGCCTTGCCGCCGGTCTGGGCCCGGAGGGATGCTGCCCCCAGGCGGGGACGGGGTGCCCGGTCAGGATCACGGACCAGGATGGGCTCCTTGCCCTCGCTGACACTCTCGGGGGTCACATGGACTTCGGTGATGGTGCTGTCGGAGGGGATCTCGTACATGATCTGGGTCATGACCCCTTCCAGAACGGCACGGAGACCTCTGGCGCCGATGCCGCGATCCATGGACTGGTCAGCCACGGCTTCCAGGGCTCCCTCGTCAAAGATCAGGTCCACCATGTCATACTCCAGCAGCTTGGTGTACTGCTTCACCAGAGCGTTCTTGGGCTCGGTGAGGATCTTTACCAGATCCTCCCGGGTCAGAGGCGCCAGGGCGGTGATAACAGGCAGACGGCCGATGAGCTCGGGGATGATGCCGAACTTCAGCAGGTCGTGGGGCTGGATCTCGCCCAGGACGTTGCGCTCCTTGCGCTGGTCCTTGCTCATGATCTCAGCGCCGAAGCCCACACCCTTCTGGTTGACCCGCTTCTCGATGATCTTCTCCACGCCGTCGAATGCGCCGCCGCAGATGAAGAGGATGTTGCGGGTGTTCACCTGGATGAACTCCTGGTGGGGATGCTTACGGCCACCCTGGGGAGGCACGTTAGCCACGGTGCCCTCCAGGATCTTCAGCAGAGCCTGCTGGACTCCTTCGCCGGAGACATCGCGGGTGATGGAGGTGTTCTCGCTCTTGCGGGCGATCTTATCCATCTCGTCGATGTAGATGATGCCCCGCTCGGCCTGCTCCACGTCGTAGTCGGCAGCCTGGACCAGACGCAGGAGGATGTTCTCCACGTCGTCGCCCACATAGCCGGCCTCGGTGAGGGTGGTGGCGTCTGCGATGGCAAAGGGTACATTCAGGATCTTGGCCAGAGTCTGGGCCAGCAGGGTCTTGCCGCTGCCGGTGGGGCCCAGCAGGAGGATGTTGCTCTTCTGGAGCTCCACATCGTCCCCTCCGCCGAAGTAAATGCGCTTGTAATGGTTGTAAACGGCCACAGACAGAGCAACCTTGGCTGCGTCCTGGCCCACGATGTATTCGTCCAGATATGCCTTGATCTCTTTGGGGCTGGGGATGATGTCGGGCATATCCCCAACGATCTGCTCCTCGGGCATGGGCATGTCGTCCAGGATGTCCATGCACAGATGGACACACTCGTTGCAGATGTATGCGCCGGGGCCGGCGATGATCTTGCCCACCTGGTCCTGATGCTTGCCGCAGAAGGAGCAGCGGATCGCTCTCTTATCCTCGTTCTTGCTCATAAATCCATTCACCTCGTATTAGTACGCAGTAATACGTTTTCTTGATAAAATGATGGAATCATTTTATCGTGCCGAAAGCACGGCACGCCGCCCTTGGCGGCAAGAAATGTATTGCACGTCGTTTTTGCGGCGAATGCCGCAAGCCGCATTGGGTGCGGCTTAATAAAATGCTGTAAATGCATTTTATTAAAAACTAGTATAACGCAGAAAAGGGGGACAGGATCGCCCCCCTTTTCTTGTCATATCAGCGCTTATCGATCACTTTGTCAATGAGGCCGTATTCAGCAGCTTCCGCTGCGGACATGAAGTTGTCACGCTCACAGTCGGCGGTGACCACATCAAGGGGCTTGCCGGTGTTCTCCGCAAGGATGTGGTTCATACGCTTCTTGATGGTCTCCAGACGCTTCAGATGAATGGCCATGTCAGTGATTTGACCCTGGGTACCGGCAGAAGGCTGGTGGATCATGATCTCTGCGTTGGGCAGAGCCATGCGCTTGCCCTTGGCACCTGCTGCCAGCAGGAATGCGCCCATGCTGGCGGCCATGCCGACACAGATGGTGGACACGTCACACTTGATATACTGCATGGTATCATAGATGGCCATGCCTGCCGTGACAGAACCGCCGGGACTGTTGATGTACAGCTGGATGTCCTGATCGGGGTTCTGGGATTCCAGATGCAGGAGCTCTGCCACAATCACGCTTGCCATGGCATCGTTCACTTCTCCGGTCAGGAAAATGATCCGGTCGTTCAGCAGTCGGGAGAAGATGTCATAGGATCTCTCGCCGCGGCTGGTCTGTTCAACTACGTAGGGTACTAAACTCATGATATAGGATCTCCTTTTGATGGTCAGGGTAAGTATACCCCAACGAAGGGAGGATTATTCCTCGATCTTCTCTTCCTTGACCTCTTCGGTCTCGGTCTTCTTCTTGCGGGTGGTCTTCTTCTTGGGCTTCTCTTCAGCCTTCTCAGCCTCGACCTCTTCCTTGGTGATCTCGGTGATCTTGATCTCACCGTTGTCGGGCTCGACTTCCACCAGCTTTGCCTTTGCGTTCTCAGCAACGACAGCCATAGCGCGGTCGCGAGCCAGGTCCTTCTTCAGGTTGTCGCGGTCCAGGCCCTCAGCAACGCGCTCGTAGGGGACGCCCAGGTTGACAGCTGCCTTCTTGACCTCTGCTTCCACGTCCTCGTCGGTGATGACGATGCCCTCAGCGGCTGCAACAGCATCCAGAGCCAGCTGCTGCTTGGTCTGCAGGATAGCGGGATCGCGCAGGTCCTCACGGATCTTAGCCATGTCGATGTTCATGTACTGCATGTACATGTCCATGGTGATGCCCTGCTGCTCCAGGCGAGCTGCATAGTTGTCCACGAAGCGGTCAACCTGGGTCTCGATCATAGCTGCGGGCAGCTCGATCTCGATCTGGTCGCACAGCTGACCCAGCAGTGCCTGACGGAACTGAGCCTCGGACTGCTGCATGTTGCGGTCGATGACCTTCTCCTTCAGGCTTGCGCGGAACTCAGCCATGGTGTCGAACTCGGAGACGTCCTTAGCGAACTCGTCGTCCAGGACGGGAGCCTGCTTAGCCTTGACTTCCTTGCACTTGACCTGGAAGACGACAGCTGCGCCAGCCAGCTCTTCTGCATGGTACTCAGCGGGGAAGGACAGCTCGATGTCCTTGATGTCGCCGGCCTTCATGCCAACAACGCCATCCTCGAAGCCGGGGATGAAGGTGCCGGAGCCCAGCTCCAGGCTGTAGTCCTGTGCGGTGCCGCCTGCGAAGGGAACATTGTCCTTCAGTCCAACGTAGTCGATGACAGCGGTGTCGCCCAGCTCAGCTGCGCGGTCCACAGCAACCAGCTGGGTTGCGCGGTCAACGTACATCTTCAGCTCGTTGTCAACAGCAGCCTCGGTGACGGTGGGCAGGACCTTGTCTGCTTCCAGACCCTTGTACTGCTTCAGAGTGACCTCGGGGCGAACGGTGACCAGAGCCTTGAAGGAGAAGCCTTCCTTGCCCAGGGTCAGGATCTCGACCTGGGGGGGTGCCACGTGGTCCAGGCCCTTCTCAGCGATGGCTGCGTTGCAAGCCTCGGGGTAGACCAGCTCCAGTGCCTCTTCGTAGAAGACGCCTGCGCCGTATCTGGCCTCGATGACCTTACGGGGAGCCTTGCCCTTACGGAAGCCGGGGATGTTGATGCTGCTGCGGTTCTTCATGTAAACCTTGTTCAGGCCAGCCTCAAACTCCTCAGCGGAAACTTCCACAATGAGTTCGACTTCGTACTTTTCCTTGTTTTCAACAACGCTCTTGACAGTCATGTCATTTTCCTCCTGTAAAACGCCCTCTGGCAAACATAAACAGCACACGAGGGCATGGTATTGCAATATACTCTGCCTATATTAGCAGATTCCTTCCGAAATTACCAGACTTTTTTTCATTATTCCATGATTTTTTCCGGACGGAATTTTAAAAAGTCGGCTGCAATGAGGCGATAGGCCACACCGCCCCGGGTTCCCTGGACGGCCAACCGGTGGCTGCCCCCGTGGAGATGGCCGTAATAGCAGGTCTTGACCTGATATTTTTCCAGAATGTCCAGGATAGGCTGGCAGATATACCCGGTGTAGTAGGGGGGGTAGTGGAGGAAGCAGAGTTTCTCCGCATCCCCGGCAGCCTTGAGGGAGGTCTCCAGTCTCTGGAGCTCCCGGTTAAAGACCTTGCCGCTCTGGCCCTCCTTCTCCTCCTCATAGAACCAGCCACGGGTGCCGCAGAGGGCTACATCCCCGTAGTAGTGGCAGTTGTTGTGGAGAATGTGGAGGGTATTGAAGCCCTTCTCCTGAAAGAACCGGTTCATCTTGGCGGCGGTGTTCCACCAGTAGTCGTGGTTGCCCTTCAGGATGATCTTCTTTCCCGGCCAGCTGTTGAGCCAGGCAAAATCCTTCTCGGACTCCTCCAGGCTCATGCCCCAGGACACGTCCCCGGCAATGACCAGGGTATCTTCGTCAGTCAGGACGGAAAGGCCCTCCGTGAGTTTATCCACATAGCCCTCCCAGGCCCCGCCAAAGACATCCATGGGCTTGCTGCTGCCCAGGGACAGGTGGGTGTCACCGATCACATACAGCGCCATTCCATCACCTCGTTTCCTTAATATTCTTAAGATATTACTTGAGCATCTCCAGGACCACGTCCATCATCTGCTCCTTCTCCACGGTCTGCTCGAAGCGGACAGGCTTGTTCCGCAGGGATGCCAGGGGCACGGGAGCGGGACGGCCGGAGATCTCATTCAGCTGGTCCAGAGCATCCAGACCCTCCTGGACTTCTTCCACACCCAGGCTCTTGAGGACGTTGTCGCAGAACTTGAAGGGGGATGCGGTGGAGACGAACACGGTGGTGGTCTCGTCCCCGGTCTCCTTCCGGTAGTCCTCCATGACCTGGTAGGCCACAGCGGTGTGGGGGTCGATCAGGTAGTTGTGCTCCTTCCAGACCTTCTCCACGATCTGGCTGGTTCTGGTCTCGTCACAGAAGCCGCCGTAGAAGTGATCCTTCAGCTTGGCCTTCAGTTCCTCGGTAACCTCATAGCGGCCGGTGGTGTTCAGCTCCTTCATGTAAGCAGCCACAGCGGCATCGTTCTGCTCGGTCAGAGCAAACAGCAGACGCTCCAGGTTGCTGGACACCAGAATGTCCATAGAGGGGGACATGGTGGTGTAGAAAGTGCGGTTCTTGTTGTACACGCCGGTGGACAGGAACTCGGTCAGGACGTTGTTGCTGTTGGAGGCGCAGATGAGCTTGCCCACAGGCAGACCCATCTGACCGGCGTACCAGCAGGCCAGGATGTTGCCGAAGTTACCGGTAGGCACGCAGTAGTTCACCTTGTCGCCCATCTGAATCTTACCGGCGTTCAGCAGGTCGCAGTAAGCGGAAATGTAGTAAACCAGCTGGGGCAGGATGCGGCCCCAGTTGATGGAGTTGGCGGAAGACAGGAAATAGCCCCGCTCGGCCAGGTCGGCACGGAGCTTTTCATCGGAGAAGAGGATCTTCACGCCGGTCTGGGCATCGTCGAAGTTGCCCCGGACGGAGCAGACCCCCACGTTCTCACCCTCCTGGGTCTTCATCTGGAGCTCCTGGACCTGGGACACGCCGCCGGTGGGATAGAACACCAGGATCTTGGTGCGGTCCACGTCCTTAAAGCCCTCCAGGGCGGCCTTGCCAGTGTCGCCAGAGGTGGCCACCAGGATGCAGACGGTCTTGTCCTCGTTGGTCTTCACCAGGGAGGCAGAGAGCAGGTGGGGCAGGATCTGCAGGGCCATGTCCTTGAAGGCGGAGGTGGGGCCGTGCCACAGCTCCAGGCAGTGGGTGTTGTCGTCCAACTGGTGGAGAGGTGCCACACGGCTGTCGTCAAACTTCTTCTCGGAGTAGCCGGCCTGGGTGAAGGCGGTGAGCTCCTCTTCGGAGAAATCCTCCAGGAAGAGCTTCATGAGGGCCACGGCACGCTGGCCGTAGGTCTTGCCTCTCCAGTCCTCCAGCATCTCAGGGGTGAGCTTGGGGAAGACCTCGGGGGTCAGAAGACCGCCGTCCCGGGCCAGGCCCTGGGCGATGGCCTGGCTGGCAGTCAGGCTCACGGTCTTGTTTCTGGTGCTGACATATCTCATGGGTAATACAGACCTTTCTGTTAGTGTTCAAAACGCATTGGGCCAGTGACGGATCACCGGTCTGCGGGTTTCTTGTCCTTGGGGCGCATAAACCTCCATCACGTCGAAGCGAGGCTGCTTCTCGGTGGGGTTCTCCATTAAATAATACATGGCAGCGGTGCGCACCTTCCGCTGCTTGGCCGGGGTGACAAACTCCCGGGCCTCAGCCATGGCATTGTCCTTGCGGAGCTTGACCTCCACAAAGCAGAGGGTGTTCCCCCGCTGGGCCACCAGGTCGATCTCTCCCTCCCGGCAGCGGTAGCGGGTGGTGAGGATCCGGTAGCCCCGCCACTTGAGCCACCGGGCGGCCTGCTCCTCGCCCCAGAGTCCCAGGGCGGTGCGATCCCCGCCCCTCACAGCTTCTTCAAAAAGGTCAGCCGGTGGATGGGGCTGGGGCCGTGCTCCCGCAGGCGTTCGTAATGGAGTTTGGTGGGGTAGCCTTTGTGCTTTTCAAAGGCGTACTGGGGGTATACCTCGGCCATCTCCAGCATATGCCGGTCACGGGCCACCTTGGCCAGGATGGAAGCCGCGGCAATGGAGGCGCTCTTGGCATCTCCCTTCACCACGGTCTCGTTGGGGCAGGTGATCCCCTTGGATCGATTGCCGTCGATGAGGGCCAGGTCAGGTTTTACTTCCAGACCCTGGATAGCCCGCTCCATGGCCAGCATCCGGGCGTTTAAAATGTTGATCTCGTCGATTTCCTTCTCGTCGGCCCAAGCGATGGACCAGGCCACAGCTTCCGCCAGGATCTTCTCGTAGAGAACTTCCCGGCGTTTCTCCGTGACCTTCTTGGAGTCGTTTAAGTAGGGGGCTTCCCAGCCTACCGGCAGGATGACGGCGGCGGCATAGACCCGGCCCGCCAGAGGGCCGGCTCCCGCCTCGTCCACCCCGCAAATGGTGGTGATACCCTGTTCGAAATGGGCCCGTTCGATGGCCCAGAAATCCTCAGGTCGTTCCATCGGCCTCTCCCTTGTCCAGATCCTCGGGCATTTCCAGGGTGATACGGCCCATCTTGCCCCCACGGAACTCGTCCAGAAGGATGCTGGCCATACGCTCCAGGTCGATCTCGCCGCCGGAAATCAGGAAACCACGCTTTCGGGCACCGGTCTCCAGCATCTCCCAGCCGGTCATGCCCTCTTCGGGTTTGAACTTGAACCGGGCCTCCACAGCCTCAGGCTTACGCTTGGCCAGCAGCTGGATCAGGTGGTAGGCCAGGGTCTCGGTGTCCATGATGGCGTCACGGACAGCGCCGGTGAAGGCCAGGTGAAGGGCAATGGTCTCGTCCTCGAACTTAGGCCAGAGGATGCCGGGGGTGTCCAGAAGTTCCAGGCCCTGGTCCACAGTGACCCACTGCTTGCCGCGGGTGACACCGGGGCGGTCGCCGGCCTTGGCGGACTTCTTCTTGGCCACCTTATTGATAAAGGTAGACTTGCCCACGTTGGGGATGCCCACCACCATAGCACGGATGGGACGGCCCACCTGGCCCTTCTCCCGCCACTTGGCGATCTGCTCCTTGAGAGCCTCCCGCATGATGGG
>JAFYPT010000117.1 GCA_017547425.1 Ruminiclostridium sp. | reverse complement strand
CGTCTGAACGCCGCCATCCGATACCAGATGGCAGATTACCGCACCAGTATCCTGGTCTTTGTGGTCATCAATATCATCCTGATCCTTTTAGTTCTGGGGGGATTCTTCTTCATCGAGATCAACGGAGAGATTTCCTACACCGCTTACGCCTTTGCCGCCGCCATCTTCATGCTGGTTTGTGGCATCGTCGGGCCCCGACCAGCCCTACGCCTGTGCACCCAGTTGGGCACCGGACGGAAGTCCGCCTTCCTGAGCCTCCTCCCTGCCGCTGTGGTGGCTGCCCTGGTTCTGGCTCTGATGGGTGAAGTCATCGTCGGGGGCGCACAGATCCTGTCCCGGAACGATCCCCGTCTGTTCTTCTCTGATCTCTATGCCATAACCTATATAGGATGGGATGCCACCCTCACCCTGCCCCAGCATCTCCAGTCCGCCCTCTTCCACACCTGCCTGATGCTGGCCTGCTACGGCTTCGGCTTGTTTTGCACCACTCTCTTCTGGCGGCTGAACAAGATCGGCCGCATCATCGCCGGGATCACCATGGCAGCCTGCTTCACCTTCGGCCTGCCCCTTCTGAGCATTTATGTACAGATCCCCATGATGTTTCTCATGGAGTTCTTCATCGCCTCCCCCTGGAATGGCATGGCGGTCTTCCTGGTGATCTTCCTCTTCTTCTCCATTATCGCCTGGTTCCTGGTGCGGAATGCCCACATCCGGGCAGCATCCAAATAAGCCCACTCAAAAGAGCATCGGTCAACCGATGCTCTTTTTCTTGCAGGAATACCCCCGCTGTTGTACAATGGAGAAAAACCTCGCAAGGAGGACAACTTTATGGAACTGACCTTTGACCAGGTGGGCGAGCTGCTGGACGAGATGGCCGAGCAGTTTCCCCCGGTGTTTTTTGAAGAACTGAACGGCGGCATCCTGCTGGAGGAGGAGGCCAAGGAGGACCCCCTCTTCCCTCCCGGCGAGATGTACTTCATGGGGGAATACATCCAGGACGGGTTCCTGGGCCGGTCCATCAACCTGTACTACGGCTCCTTCCTGGCCTCGGCCCGGAACGAGGACTGGGACGAGGAGACCTGGAAGCAGGAGCTCTACACCACCCTGGCCCACGAGCTGACCCACCACATCGAGGGCCTGGCCAACGCCCACGGCCTGGACGACAAGGACGAAGAAGATCTGCTCCGGTATCTCCAGGAGTTTTACCCCCAGGACTGACCCATTTCCGGTCACATTGCCGTACCATATCTTGTGGCGGCACAGATTTGGTTACAAAACGGTATCAATATATTGAAAAAAATTCTCGTGGGACCACAAAATATTCGCATTTGATATTGAAATTCTCCGCAATTTGTAGTAGTATGTAAAAAATGCTTAAATGTGCAAATTGTGTCCGTTTTTACGGACTGAGGGAAAATATCGGGAGAAGTTTTCAGGAGGTAGAAGCCCATGGGATTCTTAAACGCACTGCGCCGTAAGCCGGCAGAGGAAGAGCTGTACGACGAGTACGAAGACAGCTACGCATACGAGGAAGAACAGTCTTGGGAGAGCACCGGCGCTCAGCCCATCCACAGCGTCGCTGACATGCGCGTGGTGGTGGTGGAGCCCCAGGAGTACAAGGACGCATCCAGAATCGCAGACCATCTGCGCGACATGAAGTTCGTTGTCGTGAACCTGGCCAAGACCGAGCACGAAGTGGCTCGCCGTCTGCTGGACTTCATCTCCGGCGTTATCTTCTCTGAGGATGGTCACATCATGAAGGTTGCTACCAACGTCTATGTGGTGGCTCCCTACTTCGTGGATCTGAACGACCTGACCGGCAACAGCGCATCCGGCGACTATCTGTATTTCTAATTTCACACAAGAAAGAGGAGCATGGATTTCCATGCTCCTCTTTTTCTGCAAAAAACCGGTGCGGCATTTGCCGCACCGGTTTTGCTATCAGGGTTCCACAATATTAAAGTCAGCGGGAGAACTGAGGTTCAGCTGGTTCAGATTTTCCATAAACAGGTCCAGCAGTTCAGCATTGCCTTCGATCTGGAATGCCTCGGGGTTGGACTCTATGCTGTTCTGAAGGACCAGGAAAAGAGCATTCTTGGGGCAGGTAATGGATACATCCGCCTGGTCACTCAGGGTGTTGTCATAAACAAGCACCACGCCGTTCTTGATTCGGACCATGTACTGTTCCTGTACATCAGTCAGCGTGAAGTTCATCACAAAGTCCTGGTCTGCCATGGCAGCCTTATCCAGGAAGATGCCCATGTAGTCAAAGAGCATGGGGGCAGTCATTTCACGCTGGATAGAGCCGTCATTGGATGCCTGCTCCACACTGGCTGCCTGGTTGCCCTCACGCAGCTCAAGGGCAGCACCCAGGTAGGCGTTGCGCCAGGGACCGGATTCCGCCTGGTAGCCCAGCTGTTCAAGAGCGTCGGCACACAGGAGGCGGGCGGCCTCGTTGGAAGGATCGGCATAGACCAGCACGTTGGTGATCTCTGCCACCCACTGGTACTCACCGGCTTCAAAGTCGGCCTTGGCCATGCGAAGGACCTCATCGGTATCACCCAGGTATTCCACCCACTTCTTTGCGCTTTCGGTGGGCTCCAGAGGATTCAGGTTCACAGGGTTGGCGTCGTACCAGCCCATGAACTTCTGATACACTGCCTTGGAGTTGTGGGCCACGGTGCCATAGTACTGACGGGTATACCAAACCTTAGCCAGCTCGTCGGGCAGCTGGATCATGTTGGAGATCTCGTCGGAGGTATAGCCCTGGTTGATGTAGGTCAGGGTCTGGTCGTTGATGAACTTATAGACTGCAGCGGTGTTGGTCATATACTCCACCACGGTCTCGTTGCCCCAGTGGGGCCAGTTGTGGGACTGGAAGGTGACCTCTGCCTCCCCGCCATACAGAGTGATGGCTTCGGTGAGGTACTTGGCCCAGGCAGCGCCGTCACGGACCTGCGCGCCACGGAGGGTGTACAGGTTGTGGAGGGTGCCGGTGCAGTTCTCTGCCACCCACAGAGCCTTATAGCTGGGCAGCCAGGTGTTCATCTCAGCGGGAGCTTCGGTGCCGGGCGTCATCTGGAACTGGAACTCCACGCCGTCAATGACGATG
>JAFYPT010000116.1 GCA_017547425.1 Ruminiclostridium sp. | reverse complement strand
TGTCCTGCCCGGTTTTGCGGACACCCACATGCACCTGCTCATGGTGGGCGAGGGCCTTCAGCAGCTGGACCTGCGTGGGGTCAAGTCCCTGGACGAGATCGTGGCACGGGGCAAGGAGTACATAGCCACCCACGACCTGGCAGAGGATGAGTGGATCATCGGCTACGGCTTTGACCACAACGTCTTCGATCCTCCCGTCCTGCCCGACGGCAAGACCGCTGAGGCCATCTCCACCGACCACCCGGTCATCCTGGACCGCATCTGCGGCCACGTGGGCGCCGGCAATGCCAAAGCCCTGGCCATGGCCGGTTATGACGAAACCACTGTTATCCCCGGCGGCCAGCTGGACAAGGGGGAGGACGGCAAGCTCAACGGCATCATCTGGGAGTCCGCTCTGGACCAGCTGAAGCAGGCTCGTCCCCGACTCACCCAGGCCCAGATCGAGCATCTGGTGGAGGAGACCGGCAAGGTCTTTGCCGCCTCCGGCCTGACCTCTGTCCACAGCGACGACGTAGGCCCCCAGGGCGGCGTGGACTGGGCCGACCTGAAGGCCGCCTTTGAAGCTCTGGAAGCCCGGGACGGGGTCTCCGTCCGTCTGTGGGAGGAGTGGGAAGCCGCCCGTCCCCAGGTCTTTGAAAAGGAACTCCTGTCCCAGCCCCTGCGCTCTTTCCAGGGTTCTGACTGGCTGAAGGTGGGCAACGTGAAGCTCATCGCCGACGGCAGCCTGGGGGCACGCACCGCCCTCCTGCGGGAAGACTACAGCGACGACCCGGGCAACCGGGGCATCGCCGTTTACACCCAGGAGGCCCTGGACGAAATGGTGGCCCTCTGCCACGACAACGATCTCCAGGTCTCCTGCCACGCCATCGGCGACGGGGCCACCGCATCCTTCGTGGAGGCCGTTCGGAAGGTTCAGGCCCGGGACCCCAAGCCCCTGTGCCACCGAGTGGTCCACTGCCAGTTCGGTGACAAGGCTCTGTATGAGGACATGGCAGCCCTGGGCATGGGCGCCGACATCCAGCCTGCCTTTGTCCCCTCGGACGCTCCCCTGACCCCTTCCCGTATGGGGGAACGTACCGCCGAGTCCTACGCCTGGAAGACCCTCATGGACTTGGGCGTTCTGGTGGGCGGCGGCTCTGACTGCCCCGTGGAGGACTACTCCCCCCTGTGGGGCATCCACTGTGCCGTGAACCGTCCCACCTCCCACCAGGACGACACCCCCTTCCTGCCGGACCAGGCCCTCACCCCGGAGGAGGCCGTGGCCATCTACACGGTGAACGCCGCCAAGCTGGTCCACGCCGAAGACGACCTGGGCACTCTGGAAGCCGGTAAGCTGGCCGACCTGGTGGTCCTGGACCGGGACATCTTCACCGTTCCCCATCAGGAGATCAAGGACCTGACCGTCTGCCTCACCATGGCTGGCGGCCGGATCACCCATCAGGCTTAAATAAAAAATGGACCTGTCCACGACGGACAGGTCCATTTTTTATTTAAGGAATCATATCCCGGTTGGCTTCGGTCTTTCTGGGGCCGTACTGGTTGTCCTCCTTGCTGTCGGTGCACATCCAGACCAGATAGAAGATCCAGCCCACCAGAGGGAGGAAGAGAATGAACCACCAAGCGCCGCTCTTGCCGATGTCGTGGAACCGACGCCAGGCAATGGCCAGGCTGGGGATCAGGACAGCGATGGGGTAGACCGCCGCAAAAATGCCCAAGCCCATCTCGGCCAACACGCCGAAGGCCATGTTGGCCACCAGGTTGAACAGCCAGGCGTACCAGAACTCGCTGCGGGTGGCTCGGCCGCTGAAGTTGGCATAGTTGGTAAAGAAGTTCTTCACCGCCTCACCAAAGGTCACCTTTCGCACAGGGACATTCAGTCCACAGCCATAAGAACCCCCTCTGGAGGCCTGGGCCAGGGGTTCCCCGCAGTTTTCGCAGAAGAACTGCCCCTCAGGGGCAGAGGTCCCGCACTTGGAACAGTAGATCATAGACACTCTCCTATTATATTCTATAGTTTCTGAACTTTTTCTTTGGTTGCATTATAGGACATTGGTCCTCCTTCTGCAAGGGCCTGTCACAGAATTTAAGATTTGTTCACGATTGGTTCTCATTTTTCCGTTTCCTTTCAGGATTTTCCTGTATACTATTCTTGGTATATTGTGACAACGACCCAGGAGGTTTTCCTATGCGATCCCAAACCATTCTCTCCCTGCTGCTGGCCCTGGGGCTGACCGCCTCCCTCACCGCCTGCAGCCAAACATCCACCGACGCGGTGGAGATCCAGCTCTCCGACCAGGAGATCACCGTGGACGGCAGTCCCGTTTCCACCGACCCCACCCAGGCCGTCCACACCGGGGCGGACATCATTTATTATCCCGAAGGCACTGACGAGACCTACGGGGAAGGTTCCCCCGAAGAGATGCACCCGGTGGAGGAAGCCGATGCCCACAGGGTGGTCACCATCACCCAGCCCGGCAGCTACCGCCTGAGCGGCACCCTGTCTCAGGGGCAGATCGCCGTGGATCTGGGGAAAGAAGCCAAGGATGACCCGGAGGCTGTGGTCACCCTCATCCTGGACAACGCCGACGTGACCTGTACCGTGGCCCCTGCCCTCATCTTCTACAACGCCTACGAGTGCGGAGAGGCTGACGAGGCCTCTGCCGGTCCCAACGTGGACACTTCTGCCGCCGGCGCCAACGTGGTCATCGCCGCAGGCAGTGAGAACCACTTCACCGGCTCCCATGTGGCCCGCATCTACAAAGAGGGCACCACCGACAAGCTCCACAAGTACGACGGGGCCTTCTACTCCAAGGTCTCCATGAACATTTGGGGAGACAACGGGGATGACTCCGGCACCCTGTCCATCGTGGGGGACAACGAGGGCCTGAACTCCGAACTCCACCTGACCATCCAGGGTGGCTCCATCAACATCCAGAGCCAGGACGACGGCATCAACACCAACGAAGACAACATTTCCGTCACCACCATCAACGGCGGTCATCTCTCCGTAAACGCCGGCCTGGGTGCTGAGGGCGACGGCATCGACTCCAACGGCTACCTGACCATCAATGGCGGCACCGTCTGGACGGCCTCCAACCCCCAGACCCCGGATGGCGGCATCGATGCTGACCGGGCCATCACCATCAACGGCGGTACCCTCTCCGCCTACGGCACCCGGAACGATGCCGTGGACAGCTCCTCCGCCCAGCCCTACATGGAGCTCTCCTTCGCCTCCTCCCTGCCTGCAGGCAGTCAGGTGAAGGTCGCCAACCAGGAGGGCAGCATCCTCTGGTCCGGCCAGACTGAGAAGGTCTGCCAGGCCATCACCCTCACCTCCCCCGACCTGACCCTGGACACCCCCTATCAGGTGTATGTGGACGATGTTCTCCAGTGCTGGAACTCCGCTGGCATGGGCGGGATGGGCCAGCCTCCCGCAGGCATGGACTTCCAGAACATGCCGGAGGAGTTTGACCCCAGTCAGATGCCCGAGGGCTTTGATCCCAGCCAGATGGAGGGTCAGCCCCCTGAGATGCCCGAAAACTTCGACCCCAGTCAGATGCAGGGTCAGCCCCCCGAAATGCCCGAGAACTTTGACCCCAGCCAGATGGAAGGCCGAGAGATGCCGGAAAACTTCGATCCCGGCCAGCGGGGCGGCAGAGGGGACATGGGCGGTCAGATCCCGGACGGCTCCGGCTCCACCGACTTCACCCTTACCCCCGGAGCCATGTCCTTCTCCGGGGTGTGCGACTCCGACGGGGCAGGCAAGACCCGGGTGACCTTCACCCTGGTGGGACTGGAAGGCTTCGGCCAGGAGTCTCTTCTGCCTGCCGTCACCGCCATCACCCCCTCCCAGGACCTGGACCTCTCCCTGGTCCAGATCACCGTCACCGACAGCCCCTCCGAGGACTACGCCCGGTCCTGCCTCCTCTCCGACGGTCTGGATGCCGTGAACGGCCTGCTGCCTGAGGACCCCGGCAGCTACACCCTCACCATAGCCGTAGTGGCCGACGCAGAGGGTCTCACCGGGGCCACCCAGATCGCCTTCCAGGTAACAGAGTAAATTTGCCCAACTTTTTTCATTTTTCCCTTGCAATTCTGTTTATCTTGTTGTATACTAAGCTCACCAAAGATGATCTTCCTTTGGTACGAAGGGTCCACCGGTTCGGTGGAGGGTCAGGTGGGAAACCAATTGTCAGCAGCAGTCAGGTCCCATTCAGCAGGTGGTCCTCCCCAACGGCTGCGGCCATCACCCCTTGTTGTACGTTATCCACCTCACCGTGGTTACCGACACGAGTGAGAACCGAAGGCTCCCCAGCCTTCCCGGAAAAGAAAGGAAATGAGGTAGAATCCTATGCAGGAACATATCCATTTCCTCCTGTCTTTTTGATTTGTAACCCACACTTTACACGAACGACAAGTTAGACGACCATCGGACGCCCGGGCAATCGCCCGGGCGTTTTTCTGCTTATCGAAAAAGCCATCGCCTTTTCCTTTTCTTTCCAGTAAATATTGCTTGCAAATTGTATCTTTTTCTATTAAAATGTTAAGGTTGAGTCTTTCATGGCTCACCATTATATCTTTTAGAGAGAGAGTGAACAAGCAATGAGCGATATCCTCGCAAGCATTGACGGCGTTGTCAATGCCATCAGCGGGTTCCTGTACAATCCCTGGGTTCCCGTGTTCCTGGTTGTGGCTGGTCTGTTCTTCACCTTCCGCACCAAGCTGATTCAGATCCGCATGCTGCCCGAAGCATTCAAGGTCATCATGGAAAAGCCCCAGACCGAGGGCGCAACTTCCTCCCTGGGTGCCCTGCTGATCTCCACCGCATCCCGCGTTGGTACCGGCAACATCGTGGGCGTCTCCACCGCTATCTGCCTGGGCGGCCCCGGTGCCGTGTTCTGGATGTGGATGACCGCTGTTCTGGGCGGTGCTTCCGCTTACGTGGAGTCCACCCTGGCACAGATCTATAAGCGCCGTGCACCCGACGGCTCCTGCTACGGCGGCCCCTCCTACTACATGGAGACCGCACTGCGTCAGCGTTGGCTGGGCATCATCTTCGCCATCATCGTCATCCTGACCTATGCTGTGGGCTACAACGCACTGGCATCCTACAACCTGCAGTCTGCCTTCTCCGGCTTCAGCTTCTACAACGCAGGTTCCACCCCCATCTTCATCGGCGCCATCCTGGCCATCCTGTTCGCAGTCTGCGTTATGGGCGGCGGCAAGCGTCTGGTGAAGGTCACCGGCATCATGGTCCCCGTCATGGGCGTCATTTACGTCGCTGTGGCTCTGATCATCATGGTCCTGAACCTGAACCTGCTGCCCGGCGTTCTGGGCACCATCTTCGAGAGTGCTTTTGACTTCCAGGCCATCTTCGGCGGCTTCGCCGGCTCCTGCCTAATGCAGGGCGTCAAGCGCGGCCTGTACTCCAACGAGGCCGGTATGGGTTCCGCTCCCAACGCCGCTGCTTCCGCAGATGTCTCCCACCCTGTCAAGCAGGGTCTGGTGCAGATGCTGTCCGTCTTCCTGGACACCCTGATCATCTGCTCCGCTACCGCTTTCATGTGCCTGTGCTCCGGCGTGGCTCCCACCGCTGACCTGGCAGGCGCTCCCTACGTCCAGGCTTCTCTGCAGGCTTCCTTCGGCAGCTTCGGCCCCGTCTTCATCGCCTTCTCCATGGCTCTGTTTGCCTTCACCACCCTGATCGGCAACTACTACTACTGCGAGGGCTGCCTGAAGTTCATCCTGAAGCGCGTCCCCAGCCAGACCTTCATGACCATCTTCCGTGGCATCGCTGCTGTCATCGTTCTGCTGGGCGCTATGATGAGCATGAACCTGGCATGGAACACCGCTGACCTGTTCCAGGCTATGATGGTTATCATCAACATCCCCGTCATCCTGATCCTGACCAAGCCCGCTATGGCCGCTCTGAACGACTACGTGGCACAGCGCAAGGCTGGCAAGGACCCCCAGTTCAAGGCTGCTGACATCGGCCTGAAGGAAGAAACCGACTTCTGGAACTGATTGATCCGCGACCAATAAAAATTCCCTCGCACAGAACGTGCGAGGGAATTTTTTTGCTGTTATAAGATTTTCCGCTCCTGCTCCCAACGAGCCACTTCCTGCTGGGTCAGCCGCAGGAAGGCCGAGGTCACGGCGGTGCGCTCCCCTTCCTTGGGGCAGAGGAGGCTGATGTTGCGGCGGAAGTCCTCCTTCAGGGGGATGGCCTTCACCTGACGGCTGGTCACCAGATCATGGAGGGTCAGACCGGGCAGGATGGTCACACCCAGGCCGTGCTCAGCCAGGGCCACCGCCATCTGGTTTTCCTGGGGCTCGCCGTTGAAGATGCTCAGCTTGCTCAGCTTCTGGTAGACCTCCCGGATGGTGCTGCCATCGTCAAAGCTCTCGTTGGTGGGGATGAAGGGGTACTTGCCCGCCACATCCTCCACAGAAACCTCTTCCAGGTCGGCCAGTTCGCTGCTCTTGCTTACCACCAGATAGTATCGATCCTCATAGAGAGGGAAGGCCTCCAGGCCGGGAGGGCACTTGCCGGTGAAGAAGGCACAGTCCAGACGGTGCTCCTTCACACCCATCTCGCCATCCAGATAGTAGCGCTGATGCTCCAGCTTGATGCTGGTCTCAGGGAACTCCTGCCGGAAGGCTGCCAGGATGGCAGGCATCCACTGGGCCGCCACACTGGGGAAGATGCCCAGCCGCAGCAGACCGCCCTGGCCTGCCTGGGCCTGCTCCAGCAGTTCCTCTTCCATGGCCTCGATCTTTCGCATGGTCTGGAGCATCTGGGCGCCCACATCGGTCAGGGTCATGCCCCGCTGGCTTCGGAAAAAGATCTTGGCTCCCAGTTCCTCCTCCAGGTTGCTGATGATATAGCCAAGGCTGGGCTGGGTGTAGCCCAGGGTCTGGGCAGCTCGTGTCAAACTACCGCACTCAGCGGTCACAATGACCGGTAAATACTTTCCCATATTTCCCACCTCTTTTGTTCATTTCAATGTTACAGGCCATTGTATCACACTCTGGAGCAAATGTCACGAAAAGGTTTTTGAATAATTCTATTTTGTTTCTCTATTTTACTTTTTGCAACAAATCGTCTATACTACAGGTAAGGAAACGAAGAGAACCTACGGACGCTTGCCGGATACCTCGCCGGGTGCGTCTTTTTCACGGTCTGACTTCCTACCAGACCTTTCTTCCTACAC
>JAFYPT010000115.1 GCA_017547425.1 Ruminiclostridium sp. | reverse complement strand
GTGTAAGGCGGCTTGCCCCGGGTGCCGATGAGGTTTACCCCGGCCCGGAACAGGCGCTCGATGTCCTCCACCACGGGGGTGGTGATGACCTCGCCGGGGGTGATGAGGGGGATACCGGGGGGATAGGCCCAGATGTACTCGCCGCAGACTTTGCCCATGCTGTCGTAGATGAAGTCCACCTTGCCTTCGGCCATGGCGGCCTCTTCGATGGTCATTTTTCTGGGAGGCAGTTCCCGGACGGTCTCCTGGAGGGAAACCTCCTGGGCGGGGCCAAACTTCTCGTCCAGTTCCAGGAGAGCTTGGGCCAGGCGAGCGGGCATGGTGTCGTCGGTGCCCAAACCGGTCATGGCCACGGCATAGTGGTCCAGGGCCATTTCCAGCTCGATCTTGTAGTCCTCCCGCAGACGCTCCATGAGCTCCACCCCGTTCAGGGCACTGTGGCGGGTGGAGATGACGATCTTGGCCGGGTCCAGACCAAAGATGCCTGGGTAGAAAGCCCCGGCTTCGGAGCCGTGGCCGGGCAGACGCAGGTGCTTCAGGTCCTTGGCCAGGTTGTCGAACTCTGCCAGACGGCGGGACCAGGCGGCAAAGAGGTCATCCTTTTTCTCCTCCAGCAGGCGGATGCAGCCGTCCATGGAGGCCATCAGCAGGTAGGAGGGACTGCTGGACTGGAAGATCCCCGTCTGGCGGTTGATCTGGGGCAGCTTTAAGAACCGGCCGGTGGCGTGAAGGATGGCGGTCTGGGTCAGGGAGGGGAGCATCTTGTGGAGACTGGCCACCGCCATATCCGCCCCCTGGGCCATGGCATGAGGGGGGAAATGGTCAGTCAGACCCAAGTGAGCGCCGTGGGCCTCGTCCACCAGGACAGGGATGGACTTCTCGTGGGCCACCTCACAGATGCCGGCGGTGTCGCTGAGGACGCCGTCATAGGTGGGGCTGGGGTAGACCACCAGCTTCACGTCGGGGTGTTCTTCCAGGGCGGCGGCCACCATCTCCGGGGTGATGGAGCCGGAGAGACCGAAGGTCTCCTCCACGGGGGGAAGCAGGAAGACGGGTTCCAGGCCACAAAGCTCGATGGCATGGTAAATGGCCTTGTGGCAGTTTCGGGCCACCAGGATCTTGTCTCCCCGGCGGGTGGCGCCGCGGATGGCGGCCAGAAGGGCGCCGGTGGAGCCGTTCACCTGGAGCCAGCTCTTGGGCACGTCCCACAGGGCGGCGGCCTTCTTCATGGTCCGGGCCAGGATGGCGCTGGGGTCGTGGAGGTCGTCAAAATCGGGCAGTTCGGTAATATCCAGATTTGCATTGAGTACATTTAAATAGGAAGCCAGGCCGGTGTTCTCCTTGTGGCCGGGCATATGGAGGGAGAGAAACCCCTCCTGGGCGTGGGCTTGCAGACGCTCCAGCAGGGAGCTGTTAGAATGGATCGACATAGGCACTCACTCCTTGGAATTCATATCTACGATAATAGCAGAAAGCATGCCAGATGGCAAGGAAAGCCCATCTGGCATGTGGGTGATATGGTCAGATAGACCAGTCTGGCCATGAGAAAAAGTTTTGATTTGATGATTTTGATAGGACCAGAACTGTGGTACAGTAAAGCCACGAAGAACTCAATGAAAAGGAGTGTCTACTATGACTTACCAAGCTGCTGCAAGAACCTCGTCCAAAATGTCAACAAAAGACATCACCCTGACGGCTATGAGCCTGGTGCTGGTCTTTGTCTTTACCTACGCCATCAACATCCGCCTGCCCATCGCAGCCAACGGCGGCCTGGTCCACCTGGGGAACGTCCCCCTGTTCATCGCGGCCATCCTGTTCGGCAAGCGCACCGGCATGATCGCCGGCGGTGTGGGCATGGCCCTCTTCGACCTCCTCTCCGGCTGGACCCTGTGGGCTCCCTTCACCCTGGTCATCGTGGGCCTCATGGGCTGGACCGTGGGCGCAGTCACCGAAAAGAAGAAGACCTTCCACCGGTACATCCTGGCCATGGTCCTGGCCTGCGTCATCAAAATCGTGGGCTACTACATCGCTGAAGCCATCATCTATTCCAACTGGATCATTCCTGTTTCCTCTATTCCCGGCAATCTCGTCCAGATCGGTGTGGCGGCAGCCATGGTCCTGGTGGTCATCGAGCCCCTTCGGATGGCAGCAGAGCGCACCATTCTGAAGAAGTGACAAGACAAACTTGACAGGAGATTATGCATATTCGGCGGGGGTTTTCCATGAAAACCCCCGCTTTCTGCAAGTTTCGTCAGAACGTCATTCAAAAACCCGTGTAATGGCACTGGTTTTGTGGGATGACGCAAATTTAGCACCAGGATTTTCAAAATAATTGTTGCATTTAGAAGATGGGCGTGCTATACTTTTTTATGCAATGGGATGAATGAAGTAATCCTCTTGCGCTGTTTTTCCTGTATTTTCACCTGTAGGAGTGCAGGTAAAAATAATATTTCAATGTGAAGGAGCAGATTACAATGAATGCTTATATTGAGCGCGTTATCGAAACCGTTAAGAAGAAGCACGGCAACGAGCCCGAGTTCGTGCAGACCGTCGAAGAAGTTCTGAGCTCTCTGGACCCCATCGTCGAGGCTCATCCCGAATATGAAAAGGTTGACCTGCTGGGCCGTATGGTCGAGCCCGAGCGTATGTTCACCTTCCGTGTTGTCTGGACCGACGACGCAGGCCAGGCTCACACCCAGATCGGCTACCGTTGCCAGTTCAACGGCGCTATCGGCCCCTACAAGGGCGGCATCCGCTTCCAGCCCAACGTTTACTCCGGTATCATCAAGTTCCTGGGCTTCGAGCAGATCTTCAAGAACTCCCTGACCGGTCTGCCCATCGGCGGCGGTAAGGGCGGCTCCGACTTCGATCCCTCCGGCAAGTCCGACGCTGAAATCATGCGCTTCTGCCAGAGCTTCATGACTGCTCTGTATCGTTACATCGGTCCCGACATCGACGTTCCCGCTGGTGACATGGGCGTTGGCGGCCGCGAGATCGGCTACATGTACGGCCAGTATCGCCGCCTGAAGGGCGTTTGGGAGAACGGCGTTCTGACCGGTAAGGGCCTGTCCTACGGCGGTTCTCTGGCTCGTCCCGAGGCTACCGGTTACGGTGCTGTCTACTACACCGTCGAAGTCCTGAAGCACGAAGGCGAGTCCATCGAGGGCAAGACCATCGCAGCTGCTGGCTTCGGTAACGTTACCTGGGGTATCTGCAAGAAGGCTATGCACCTGGGCGCTAAGGTCATCACCCTGTCCGGCCCCGACGGCTACGTCTACGATCCCGAAGGCGTCTGCACCGAAGAGAAGGTCGACTACCTGCTGGAGATGCGTTCCTCCGGCCGTAACAAGGTTCAGGACTATGCTGACAAGTTCGGCGTTGAGTTCTTCCCCGGCCAGAAGCCCTGGGGCGTGAAGGCTGACATCATCATGCCCTCCGCTATGCAGAACGACGTCAACATGGAGCAGGCTGAGAAGATCGCTGCTTGCGGCGCTAAGTACTACATCGAGGTCGCTAACATGCCCACCACCAACGACGCTCTGGCTTACCTGATGGCACAGCCCGGCATGATCGTTGCTCCCTCCAAGGCTGTTAACGCTGGCGGCGTTGGCGTTTCCGCAATGGAAATGTCCCAGAACTCCGAGCGTCTGTCCTGGACCGAGGAAGAGGTTGATGCACAGCTGCAGAAGATGATGATCAACATCCACAAGGTCTCCGCAGAGGCTGCTGAGCAGTATGGCCTGGGCTACAACCTGGTCGCTGGCGCTAACCTGGCTGGCTTCAAGAAGGTTGCTGAGGCTATGATGGAGCAGGGCATCTTCTAATTAAAGATTGTCACTCCCAATCTCGTTTCGCTAATGCGCAACACAACGGGGACGGTCCTAGGACCGTCCCCGTTTTTTTATTGACTTGCGGGCCCCGGTCTTTTTCCCGGGGCTTTTTTCTGCCTTTGCACAAAAACCCCCAGGGAAAAAGTTTGGGAAATGGGGGAAAATCCGATGACTTTCCAATGGTTCTGTGGTAAACTAAAAAAGACTATATCGAAACCTTACGATGACTCCACATCGTAATCATACCAAAAACCAAGGGAAAGGAAATCACAACCATGACTGAATTCAAGGGAAGCAGCTCTTACGTCGTATCCTCCGACCTGCTGCGCATCGTCAACATCTCCATCGCCCTGGAAAAGCCCCTGCTTATCAAGGGTGAGCCCGGCACCGGCAAGACCCAGCTGGCACAGGCCATCAGCGAGGCTCTGGGTAAGAAGCTCATCATCTGGAACATCAAGTCCACCACCAAGGCTCAGGATGGCCTGTATGTCTACGACACCGTCCAGCGTCTGTACGACAGCCAGTTCGGCGGCGAAGGCGTGGATGACATCAAAAAGTATATTAAGCTGGGTAAGCTGGGCGAGGCCTTCTCCTCCGACGAGCAGGTGGTCCTGCTCATCGACGAGATCGACAAGGCCGACCTGGAGTTCCCCAACGACCTGCTGTGGGAGCTGGACAAGATGGAGTTCTACATCCCCGAGACCAAGGAGACCATCGCCGCCAAGAAGCGCCCCATCGTCATCATCACCTCCAACGCCGAAAAGGAACTGCCCGACGCCTTCCTGCGCCGCTGCATCTTCCACTACATCGCCTTCCCCAACCAGGCCATGATGACCGACATCGTCCACGCTCACTACGACAACATCGAGGAGAACCTGCTGGAGATGGCCATGCGCGCCTTCTACAAGGTCCGTGACCTGCCCACCGTGGCAAAGAAGCCCTCCACCTCCGAGCTGCTGGACTGGCTCCAGGCTCTCCGTCTGGGCGGTGTGGACCCCGAAAAGATCGAGGAAGAGCTGCCCTACGCCGGCATCCTGCTGAAGAAGACCGAGGACCTGACCGCCGTGAAGAACGCCAAGAGC
The DNA here is from genome assembly GCA_017547425.1 of Ruminiclostridium sp. Classification (GTDB taxonomy): domain Bacteria; phylum Bacillota; class Clostridia; order Oscillospirales; family Oscillospiraceae; genus Evtepia. Next base: position 8,953 of record JAFYPT010000115.1, on the reverse strand, counting down.
CGGGTGAAGAACGGCTACCGCTGGTAAAACCAAGGAGGGGACACCGTGTTTACCGATTTATTCTACCTCTTGCGTGCACGGGGTCTGATGGTGTCCATGAACGAGTGGCTCTCTCTCATGGAGGCCCTGGAGCGGGGACTCTGCCGCAACAGCCTTCTGGAGTTCTACTACGTCAGCCGGGCCATTCTGGTGAAGACCGAGGCGGACTTTGACAAGTTCGACGAGATCTTCCTGGAGTACTTTGACCGGATCCAGCACATCGAGGACGTGTCTGATGAGCTCATGGACTGGCTCCACGACCCCAAGAACATGAAGAAATACGACAAGGACGAGGTGGATGCCCGCACCACCTACGACCTGGAAAAGCTCCGCCAGATGCTGGAGGAACGCCTGAAGGAACAGCACGAGCGCCACGACGGCGGTCAGTACTGGATCGGCACCGGTGGCACCTCCACCATGGGCCACTCCGGCTACGCCGCCACGGGCATCCGTGTGGGCGGCGAGGGCCAGCACCGCCATGCCCTTCAGGTGGCCGGCGAGCGTGAGTTCAAGGACTTCCGCGAGGATAACGTCCTGGACCAGCGGTCCTTCCAGCTGGCCTTCCGCCGTCTGCGGCAGATGACCACCCGTCAGGACGGCCCCATGGACGTGCTGAACCTGGAGCGCACCATCAGCGAGACCTGCAACAACGCAGGCTACCTGAGCCTGGAGTTCGACCGTCCCCGTGTCAACGACATGAAGGTCATGGTTCTCTTTGACTCCGGCGGCTCCATGACCCCCTATGCCCGCCTGTGCAGCCAGCTCTTCCAGGCGGTGAACAAGGCCAACAACTTCAAGGATCTGAAGATCTACTACTTCCATAATATCTGGTACTCCGAGCTGTACACCAAGCCCCAGTGCTACTATGAGGATGCTGTCCAGACCCAGTGGGTCATCAACAACCTCAGCCGGGACTACAAAGTCATCGTGGTGGGCGACGCCTCCATGGCTCCCACGGAGATGACCTGGGTAGGCGGCAGCAGCTGGTACAGCCGGTACAACAACGAGACCGGTCTGGCCTGGCTGAACCGCTTCCACAACCGGTTCGAGAAGATGGTGTGGTTCAACCCCATCCCCGAGGCCATGTGGGAGTATGACTACGGCTACCAGACCATTGAGATGATTCGCAACGTGGTGGACATGTATCAGCTCACGGTCGAAGGCCTGGGCCGCGGCCTGAAGAAGCTGGTCTCTGCCCGCTGATTTTACAACCCCCAAAACCGGCCGGTCCTCCGGCCGGTTTTTACGTGTTCCAAAGGAGGAACCCCATTGATCAAAGCAATTTTTATGGACTACACCGGCACCATCCTCCAGGAGGACAGCTGGGAGATGAAGGAAGTCATCCGCCGGGTGTGTGACAGCAGCGCCGTGCCCGACGAGGACGACCTCATCGCCCGCTTCCACACCCACCTGAAGGACTGGGAGGCTAAAAGCGTGGGGGACTCCTACCGGGATGCCGATGAGGTGGTCACCTGCACCTTCCAGAGCCTGGGTGAGGAGATTTCCATGACCGAGGACATCCCCGACCTCATGAAGCTCATGCGCCGGTTCTGGGGGGAAGGGGAATTCTTCCCGGATGTGGCCCCCTTCTTCGCCCTGTGCGGCCTGCCCATTTACGTTATCAGCAACAACGGGGAGGGCTATGTGGCCCGGGCCATGGAAAAGCGCGGTCTGGAACCGGCGGGGCTGGTCTGCGCTGACCACGTCCGGGCCTATAAGCCCAGCCGGGACCTCTTTGCCCGTGCGTTAGAGGTTAGCGGATGTTCTCCTGCGGAAGTCATCCACGTGGGGGACTCCTACGACTCCGATGTGATGGGAGCCCGGTCTGTGGGCATCCGCCCCATCCTCCTTCAGCGGAAGGATGGCCCCGCCCGCCGGGATGTGACCACCATCCGCGCCCTCACCGATCTGCTCCCCTTGCTGAAAGAAGAAAGGAAGTAACCGTATGCAGTATTACGAGATCCTGTTCAGCCCCACCGGCGGCACCAGAAAAACCGCTGACATTCTGATGGGCACCCTCGCCGAGAAACCTGTCCAGGTGGATCTGATGGACCGGGAAACCGACTTTGCCGCGGTTCCCTTTACCAGTGAGGACATCTGTCTGGCGGCAGTGCCCTCCTTTGCCGGACGAGTCCCTGTTCCTGCCGCCCAGCGCTTGGAAAAGATGCAGGGCAATGGTGCCCGAATCATTCTCATGACGGTCTATGGAAACCGCCACTACGACGACACCCTGGTGGAACTGTCCGATCTGCTGACCCAGGCGGGGTTCCGTCCCGTGGCGGCGGTGGCCGCCGTGGCGGAGCACTCCATTGACCGCCGTTTTGCAAAGGGGCGTCCCGATGCAGACGACAGGGCAGAGCTGGAGTCCTTTGGCAAAACCATCCGTCGGCGGCTGGAGGAAGGGGAATGTCCCGCCCTGGATCTGCCGGGAAACCGCCCCTACAAGGCCCTGGCCCCCATGCTCTCCAAGCCCCTGCCCAACGAGGACTGCGCCCAGTGCGGCACCTGCGCCAAGGTCTGCCCTGTGGATGCCATTGACCCTGAGGATGCCGCCAACACAGACCAGAACATCTGCGCCTCCTGCATGGCCTGTCAGGCCGCCTGTCCCAACGGTGGCCGTCAGGTCCCCGGACCCATCCTGGAGAAGCTGAAGGCTTTCCTGGAGCCGGTCTGCCAGGGGAGAAAGCCCAACGAATTCTTTTGATTTCCGTTGACATTTCCCGGGAAAAGGACTAAACTAAAAAAATTAGCTAAAACTAACCGTGGAAACACGTTGGGGAAAGGAGTCTCCTATGGAGCGTTTTAATGTGACGGGCATGAGCTGCGCCGCCTGCTCGGCCCGGGTGGAAAAAGTGGTCTCCTCCCTGCCTGGGGTGGAGTCCGTGGCGGTGAGCCTGCTGACCAACTCCATGGGAGTGGAATTTTCCGGACCTGCCACGGCGGAGGGCATCTGCCAGGCCGTCCGGGAGGCGGGCTATGGCGCATCCCCTGCGGAAGAGGCCAAAGCCGTCCCGGTTCAGGATGACACAGCGGAGTGGAAGGGAATTCGTCTCCGCTTGATTGTGAGCCTCATCCTGCTGCTTCCCCTGATGTATGTTTCCATGGGGCATCCCATGGCGGGCTGGCCTGTTCCGGCCTTTTTGGAACATCCCGCTGCCTCCGGCCTGTATCAGCTGTTGCTGTCCGGCCTGGTGATGGTGGTGAACCAGAAATTCTTTGTAAATGGCTTCGGCGGCCTGCTGAAACGGGCCCCCAACATGGACACTCTGGTGGCCATGGGTGCCGCTGCCGCCTTTTGCTACAGCACCGGCCAGCTCTTCCTGGTGGTAAACGGTGACCATGCCGCCATGACTGGTCACAGCGGCTATTACTTCGAGAGCGCCGCCATGATTTTGACCCTCATCACCGTGGGCAAGATGCTGGAGGCCTACAGCAAGGGCAAGACCACCAACGCCATCCGGGCCCTCATGGACCTGGCCCCCAAACGAGCCACCCTCCTGAAGGACGGACAGCCGGTGGAGGTCCCGGCGGACCAGGTCCGTCCCGGCGACCTGGTGCTGGTCCGTCCCGGGGAGGCCATCCCCGTGGATGGGGAAGTGGTCTCCGGCCAGAGCGCCGTCAACGAGGCCGCCCTCACCGGGGAGTCCATGCCCGTGGACAAGGGCCCCGGGGACCCGGTCACCGCCGCCACCTTGAACCAGAGTGGGTCCCTGACCGTCCGCACCCTGCGGGTGGGCGAGGAGACCACCCTCAGCCGTATCATCCAACTGGTGGAGGAGGCCTCGGCCACCAAAGCCCCCATGGCCCGGTTGGCTGACAAAGTCTCCGGTATTTTTGTGCCGGTGGTCCTGGTCGTTGCCCTGGCCACCTGCCTCATCTGGCTGGCTCTGGGCCAGACCTTCGGCTATGCCATCGCCCGGGCCATCAGCGTCCTGGTGATTTCCTGCCCCTGCTCCCTGGGTCTGGCTACCCCGGTGGCCATCATGGTGGGCAGCGGCGTGGGTGCCAAGCACGGCATCCTCTTTAAGACGGCTTCCGCTCTGGAGGCCGCCGGAAAGGTCCAAACGGTGGTTCTGGACAAGACCGGCACCGTTACCAAGGGCGAGCCGTCTGTCACCGATCTGATTCCCGCAGAGGGAGTCTCGGAAACCGAACTTCTCACCCTGGCCGCCGCCCTGGAAGCCCAGAGCGAACACCCTCTGGCCAAAGCCATTCGGAACAAGGCCAAAGGTCTGCCCCTGCCGGTGGCATCTGCCTTTGCGGCCCTTCCCGGCAACGGAGTCCAGGGAGTAGTAGACGGCAAGGCCCTTTTGGGCGGCAAGACCGGCTTCCTCCGGGACCAGGGCATCCTGGACCAGACCTGGGCCGAGAAGGGCGAAACCCTGGCCGCTCAAGGCAAGACCCCCCTGTACTTTGCCGCCGACGGCAAGCTCCTGGGCCTGATCGCCGTGGCGGACACCATCCGTCCCGACTCTGCCGCCGCCATCCAGGAACTGAAAGAGCTGGGCATCACCCCTGTCCTCCTCACCGGCGACCAGGAAACCACCGCCCGTGCCGTGGCCGCTCAGGCAGGTATCCAGGAGGTCATCGCCCAGGTCCTGCCCCAGGAGAAGGAAGAGCAGATCTGCCGCCTGTCTGAAACCGGGGATGTGGCCATGGTGGGCGACGGCATCAACGATGCCCCTGCCCTCACCCGGGCCCAGGTGGGCATCGCCATCGGCGCCGGGGCTGACGTGGCCCTGGAGGCCGCCGACGTGGTCCTGCTGAAGTCCACCCTGGCGGATGTGCCCGCATCCATCCGCCTGTCCCGGAAGGTGGTCAAGAACATCAAGGAAAACCTCTTCTGGGCCTTTTTCTACAATATCATCGGCATTCCCGTTGCGGCGGGTGTGCTGACAGGGGTGGGCATCACCCTGAACCCCATGCTGGCGGCGGCGGCCATGTCCCTGTCCAGCTTCTGCGTGGTGACCAACGCCCTGCGTTTGAATGGATTCAGCCCCTATGTGGGGACAAAATATCAGCCTGAACCTCAGGCAGAACCCGAACCGGAAGGAGAAACTCTCATGAACAAGACCATGAACATCGAAGGCATGATGTGTATGCACTGCAAGGCCCATGTGGAGAAGGCCCTCCAGGCCATCCCCGGGGTCACCGTCCAGGTGAACCTGGAGGCCGGCCAGGCCGCCGTGTCCTGCCCCGACACCGTCACCGTGGAGGACCTGACCAAGGCCGTCACCGACGCGGGTTACACCGTCAAGGGTGTGGAGTAATTAAGACCGCATGAAAAAGGCAGACACATGGGAAAACCATGTGTCTGCCTTTTTTTCGATGAAGTTTCTTATTTGCCCACGCAGAACCGTTGGAAGATGCGGCCGGTGATGTCCTCCCGGACGGTGGTGCCGGTGACCTCTCCCAGGGCATCCAATGCCCCTTCGATGTCGGTCAGGAGCAGGTCCGGGGGAACCCCCATCTCCAGTCCCTCCTGGGCCCGGAGCAGGTTCTCCCGGGTGCGGGTGACCGCCTCTACCTGGCGGGCGTTGGTGAGAAGGGCCTCGCCCTCGCTGCCGGAGCCGGTGGGGAAGAGCTTGGCCACCATGGGGCCCAGGGCCTCCAGACCGGCGTTGTTCTTGGCGCTTACCTGGCAGAGGTTGGGGAAGTCCTGGGCCAGGGCCTCCATGTCCAGGACGGGGGGCAGGTCGGACTTGTTCACGATGCAGATGCAGGAGGGGGCCTCCCGGGCCAGGGCGATGGCCTGGCCGTCCTCCTGGGTGAGTCCCTCGGCCCCGTCCAGCACCAGCAGGACCAGCCTGGCCTCCTCGGCGGCGGCACGGCTCCGCTGGACACCCAGCCGTTCGGCCTCGTCCCCGGTCTCCCGGAGTCCGGCGGTGTCGGTGAGGTTCAGCAGGACCCCGCCCACGCTGGCCTTGGCCTCGATGGTGTCCCGGGTGGTGCCGGGGATCTGGGTGACGATGGCCCGGTCATAGCCCACGAGAGCGTTCAGCAGGGAGGACTTGCCCACGTTGGGACGGCCCAGGATGGTGGTGGGCACGCCGCTGGTGAGCTGACGGCCCCGGTCGTAAGTAGCCAGCAGGCTGGCGGTGGCAGAAAGGCCAGCATCCAGGGCAGTGCGGATGGTCTCCTCCCGGAAGGGGTCGATGTCTTCGTCGGGGTAGTCCAGCACGGCGTGGAAGTGAGCGGACACGTCCACCAGCCCGTCGTAAATTTCCCGAATCTTCCGGGAGAGGGTACCTTCCAGCCGTCCGGCGGCCTGCCGGGCGGCGGCGGGGGTCTCGGCGTCGATGAGGTCGATGACGGCCTCGGCCTGGGTCAGGTCCAGTCTGCCGTTGAGGAAGGCCCGCTTGGTGAACTCACCGGCCAGGGCCTGGCGGGCGCCGGCGGCAAAGAGGGCTTCCAGAGCCAGAGACAGGACCATGGGGGAGCCGTGGCACTGGAGCTCGGCGGTCTCCTCCCCGGTGTAGCTGTGGGGGGCACGGCTGACAAAGGCCAGGCCGTTGTCGATGACCCGGCCCTCCTTGTCCAGGATGGAGCCGTAGAGAAGCTGCCGGTCAGGGGCCTCGGCCAGGGAAATTTTGCGGGCCGGACGGAAGACCCTTGCAGCGGTACTTGCAGCATTGGGGCCGGACAGGCGCAGGATGCCCACGCCACCTGCTCCGGGAGCGGTGGCCACGGCGGCGATCAGGTCTGACATGGGGAGCCCTCCTTTTTTCGTTGGTCAAATTTTGGCAAAACCACCGGAAGTTTTTTCCTTGACATGCAAGTTCGTCATGCTTTGTACTTTTCCACGGGGCGTACACCCCGTGGGGAAAAACCGGTGGAAAAAGTGGAAAACCTTTGGAAACATTCACTTTGCACCCTGCAGGGCCGGAGGATTCATGGCCAGAATCCTGCAAAAACGGGGTAAACAGGCCCCTGTCAGAACGCACAAAGGGGAGTTGGTATGTAAAAATTGCCGAAAAGTTTCAGGGTGGGAACAAAAGGGTTACAGACGACCCTCCAGGATATCCACCACCTGGCTCAGGTGGGAGATGTGGAAATCCACACGGAGGTCCTCCGGCAGGGCATGGCCCTTGGGGTCATACCAACAGCAGGGGATATCCACATTGTTGGCCCCCCGGATGTCGCTGGTGAGGGAGTCTCCCACCATGAGGACCCGGGACTTTTCCACAGGGCCGATGGCTTGGAAGACCGGGGCGAAGAAGTCGGGGCTGGGCTTTTCTGCCCCCACAACCTCGGAGATGAAGACCCCGTCCAGGAGGTCCACCAGACCGGACCGGACCAGCTTGATGTCCTGGGCCACTTTGGTGCCGTTGGTGACGGCGTACTGCTTCACCCGGCCCCGGAGGCTTGCCACCAGGGTCAGGGAGTCGTCCTGGGGGATGGCGTTCTCTCCCAGGCGGATCTGGTAGAAATCGCTCACAGCCTGGCAGTCGTCAAAGTCGATGCCCTCCAGAGCGAAGAACTCCCGGAAGCGACCGGGCAGAAGCTCCGCTTTGGTGATCTCTCCCTTCTCCAGCCGCTTCCAGTAGGAGGCGTTCAGTTTGGAGTACCGGGCCACCCGATCCTCGGGGCAGGGGCCCAAACCGAAGTGGGCGAAGGCATCCATCAGGGACTGGCGTTCGGCTGCCGGGAAGTCCAGCAGGGTGTTGTCCACATCCCATAAAATCACATCAAACATAACATATCCTCATTCATAAGACTCCACCGTCACGCCGGTGTAGTAGTGCTGTAAGATCTCTGTGTAGGTCTTGCCGTCAGCGGCCATGGCGTTGGCCCCGTACTGGCTCATGCCCACCCCGTGGCCGTAGCCGGTCACCTGGAAGGTGACCGAATCGGGGGTGGTCTCCACGGTGAAGGAGGCCGAGCGAAGGTCGAAGATGGTTCGGGCCTGGTGGCCGGAGACCGTAACGCCACCCAGGTCGATGGTCAGCACGCTACCGCCCTCACTGTAGACGGCGTTGGTGAACCAGTTGGCGGGCGCCCCTTCCAGAAGGGCTTCCGGCTTGGCGGCGAGGATACGGTCCTTGGTCTCCTGGGCGGTGTAGGTCACCTCACTGTGGTAGTTGGGGACCTCCTCCCCTTCGGGAGAGGGCACACTTTTCAGGTAGGGGACGTTTCCGCCCCAGACGGCCACCGCATCCTGGGTGGTGTCTGCCGAGGAGGAATGGAACACGGCAGTGATGAGGGCCCCTTCGTAAAGGGCCACTTCGCCGTTGGTCTCCGCCACCGCCCGGGTGATCTTGTCGATGTAGGTCTGGGCGTTGTCTCCCCAGTTGGCCTGGGCGGCCTCCCGGGAGATCCAGGCCTGACAGCAGGTATGGTCGGTGCACAGGTCAGCCTCGGGGTGGTTGGCGGCCTGACCGGCCTTGTGCAGAGAGTAGGTACGAGCGGCCACCGCCTGGGCTTTCAGGGCTTCCAGCTCAAAGGAGGCGGGCATCTCGGCGGCCACCACACCCCATAAGTATTCGTTCAGGTCCATTTCCTGCAGTTCCCCATCCACCAGAATGGTGACCGCCTTGCCGCTGTCCGGCAGGGCGGCAGGGGCTTCCGGGTCCTGTTGGGTCTTCTCGTGGCGGAAGCCCATGGGGATGAGGAAGAGGACAAGGCCCAAAATCAGGGCCGCAGCAACAACTTTTTTCAAAGGAATCTCTCCTTTCATGGATAGAGCGCCAGGTAGACCTGGCCCTTTTCGGGGGTCACACCCCGCAGGAAGAACAGCTCCTCCAGGGTGACGAAGCGGAACCCCTCAGCCAGGAGGGCGTCCACGCATTGGAGGGCGGCCTCCACCGAGGTAGGGAAGATGTCGTGAAAGAGGAGGATGGATCCGTCCCGTGTCTCCTCCAAAACCGTCTGCAGGATACGAGCGGGGTCCTTGTCCTGCCAGTCCAGGGTGTCC
>JAFYPT010000114.1 GCA_017547425.1 Ruminiclostridium sp. | reverse complement strand
TCGTCCAGGGGCTTCATGGTGGGGAACAGGATGACGTCGCGGATGGAGTCGGAACCGGTCAGCAGCATGGCGCAGCGGTCGATGCCGATGCCCAGGCCGCCCGTGGGGGGCAGACCGTACTCCAGAGCGTTGATGTAGTCGTCGTCCATCATGCCGGCTTCCTCGTCGCCCTTGTCGCGCATTTCCACCTGCTTCTGGAAACGCTCCTTCTGGTCGATGGGGTCGTTCAGCTCGGAGAAGGCGTTGCCCATCTCGCTGCGGCAGATGAACAGCTCGAAACGCTCGGTCAGGCGGTGATCCTTGGGGGAGCGCTTGGCCAGGGGGGACACATCCACAGGATGCATGGTGATGAAGGTGGGCTGGATGAGCAGCTCTTCGATCTTCTGGTCGAAGCACTCATACAGAGCATGGCCCCAGGTGGGCTCGATGCCGTCCATGTCCACGCCAACGCTCTTGGCAGCGGCCACAGCTTCCTCGTCGGAGTCGATGGTCATGAAGTCCACACCCAGGTACTCCTTGACGGCCTCAGCCATAGTCAGGCGGCGGAAACCGGGAGCCAGGGAGATGTTCTCACCCTGCCAGGTCACGTCGTAGGTGCCCAGGATCTCCATGGCAGCGCCGGACAGGAACTCCTCGAACAGGTCCATCATGTCGTTGAAGTCTGCATAGGCCTCATACAGCTCGACGGTGGTGAACTCGGGGTTGTGCTTGGTGTCCATACCCTCGTTGCGGAAGATACGGCCGATCTCGTAAACACGGTCCAGACCGCCGACCACCAGACGCTTCAGGTGGAGCTCGGTGGCGATACGCATATACATATCCAGGTCCAGGGTGTTGTGGTGGGTGATGAAGGGACGGGCAGTTGCGCCGCCGGAGATGGTGTTCAGAACGGGGGTCTCAACCTCCATGTAGCCACGGCCGTCCAGGAAGTTGCGCAGATAGGTGACCATCTTGCTGCGGATCTCGAAGTTGCGGCGGGACTCGGGGTTCATGATCAGGTCAACATAGCGCTGACGATAGCGGGTCTCCTTGTCGGTCAGGCCGTGGAACTTCTCGGGCAGGGGACGCAGGGACTTGGACAGCAGGGTCACGTCGATGCAGCGGACGGACATCTCGCCGGTCTGGGTGCGGAAGACCTCACCCTTCACGCCCACGATGTCGCCGATGTCGTACTTCTTGACGTCGCTGTAGACAGCCTCGTCCATCTCATCGCGGCGGGCGTAGAGCTGGATGCGGCCGGTCTTGTCCTGCATGTCAAAGAAGCTGACCTTGCCCATGCCGCGCTTGAACATGATGCGGCCGGCCACGGTGACGGTCTGGCCCTCCATGGCGTCAAAGTTTTCCTTGATTTCCTGGGCATAGTTGGAGACCACGAATTTGGTCTGCTCAAAGGGGTCCTTACCTGCTTCCTGCAGGGCCTTCAGCTTGTCACGACGAACCTTCAGGATCTGAGACAGGCTCTGTTCCTGCTCGCCGTTCTTCTTCTTTTCAGCCATGATTTGACGCTCCTTTATCTCTAGTGTGTGAGGAGATCAGCGGATCTCCACGATCTTGTAACGGATGGTGCCTGCGGGGGCCTCCACGTTGACCTCCTCGCCAGCCTTCTTGCCGATCAGGGCGCGGCCGAAGGGGGAATCCTCAGAGATGCGGCCGTTCATGGGGTCGGCTTCCTGGGAACCCACGATGGAGTAGGTCTCGGTCTCTTCGAACTCCACGTCTTCCACCACAACGGTGCTGCCCACGTGGACGGTGTCCAGGGTCTCGTTCTCCTCGATGATCACATAGTTGGACAGGATCTCGTCCAGCTCGGCGATGCGGGAGTAGAGCTTACCCTGCTCGTTCTTTGCCTCGTCGTATTCGCTGTTCTCAGACAGGTCGCCGAAGGAACGGGCTTCCTTGATGAGCTCTGCCACTTCCTTTTCGCGGACGGTCTTCAGGTAGTGCTGCTCCTGCTTCAGTTCTTCCAGGCGTTCTGCGCTGAGTCTGTATTCTTTTGCCATTGTCACATATACCTTCCTACATGGTTATTGGTTCATTCTCATGATAATGTCCCCGGCTCATGGGCGCAGGGATACATTATAATATAAAATCATTTTACATCCTAAGTATTATATGGACTTTGCCCTTGTCTGTCAAGGATATTTCGTCGGATGGGGAAATTTCCTCATTCATCCAAGGCCAGCGCCCTGACAGCCGCCTGGTATTGTGTATCTTCCTCCAAGGGTAGTTCCCCTGCCAGGAGCCTGGCGTTGGCCTCGTCGCTCATTTCCACCAGAGGATCGGGCTCCACCCCGGTACCAATGAGGCTCACCCCGCCTCCCGTGTAGTACCGGGCAGTGGACAGGTTCAGGGCCGACCCGTCGGCCAGCTCAAAGAGCATCTGGGAGTATCCCTTGCCGCAGGTCTGGGTGCCCACCACCAGGGCCCCCGCCGTCTCCCGCAGCTGGGCGGCCAGGAACTCGGCGGCGCTATAGCTCTCCCCGTTCACCAGGACGGCCATGGGCAGGTCCACAAAGTCATCGTCAGAGGTGTAGACCTTCTCGGTGCCGTTGGACTGACGGCTGATGAACACATCCCCCTCCGGCAGAAGAAGGTCCAGGATGTCCACCAGCTCGTGGACGTAGCCCCCGGGGTTGTACCGCACATCCAGGATGAGGGCCTTGGCTCCCTGGTCCCGGAGTTCCTCCACCCCCTGGGTCACAGAGTCCGCCACCCCGGTGTAGAAGTTGTAGATGGTGATGAGGCCCACCCCATCCTCGGTGAGGATCCAGTCGGCAGAGACCTCCTGGATGGTCCGCCGCTCCACGGCCACATCTTCTTCCCTGCCGTCGGTCCGCCGGAGGGTCAGGGTGACGATGGTCCCCTCCTCTCCCCGGATGGCGACGATACAGTCCTCCCGGTTCTCCGGGGTGAGGGCGGTGCTGTCTACGGCCAGGATGATGTCTCCCGCCTGGACCCCCGCTTCCTCTGCAGGGCCCCCTTCGGTGATCCCGGTGATGACCAGGTTTTCCGGGTCATCCCGGCTGACGGTGACCCCGATACCCACATAGGTGTTGGCCCGGTTGACCTGGACGGTCTGGTACTGGCTGGGGGTCAGATAGCCGGACCACCGGTCCCCCAGTCCCTCCACCATGGCGGCCAGGGTGAACTGCTTCTGGTGTTCTTGGTCATACTCCCCCACGAACTTTTCCCGGATGAGCCGCTGGGCCTGGAGGAGGGTCCGGCCGTCCTCACCCACAGCCGCCCAGATCCCCGCCGTGGCAGCGGTGCCGCCCAAGACCAGGCAGAGGACACAGGCCATAAGGGCCTTCCACCGCGGGATAGCTTTGTTGTTGCTTTGTTCTTCCATACGTCTCTTCCTTTAAATAAAAGGGGCGGCGGCTTTCGCCGCCGCTCCATGCGTGCTTGTCAATATGCCAGCAGGCCTGCCACCAGAGACAGGACCAGAGAGAGGACCAGGACGATGGCAATGGCAGATGCCATGATCTTGCGCATATCGCGCTTCTTTCTGCTCATAATACCCCTCCCTTACACCTGCAGGAACTTGCGGATGGCAAAGGCAGAGCCGCCGCCGCCAATGACCAGGCTCACCAGGACAAAGACGGGCAGAACGGTGCCGGCCAGGGCATGGAAGGGGATCATGGTGATGATCTCCAGGATGCCGCTCTCGGCCATGGCCTTGCCGATGAGGCTGTACACGCCCCACTGGCACACATAGGCCACCAGACCGCCCATGAGGCCCAGCACCAGACCCTCCACCAGGAAGGGCCAGCGGATGAACCAGTTGGTGGCGCCGCACATCTTCATGATGGCGATCTCCTCCCGGCGGGAGAAGGTGGCCAGCTTGATGGTGTTGGCGATGATGAAGATGGAAATGAGGACCAGCATCACGATGAGGATGACGGCGATGGCCGTGGCCACGTTCCGCAGCATCACGAAGCCCTCGGCGATCTCCAGAGCCGCCCGGGTCTCGGCGATGCCGGTGATGGCCTCCACCTCGGCCACGGTCTGCTCCATGAGCTCAATATCCTCCACATGGATGGAGTACCGGTCTCGCAGGGAGGTGGCAGGGATATCCTGGAAGAGAGCAGAGTTTCCCTGCTCCTCCTGGAAGTTCTTCAGAGCCTCTTCCTTGCTGATATAGGTGGCGCTTGCCACGTTGGGGATGGAGGCCAGCTTGGCCTGGAGTCCCATGGACTGGCCGGAATCCAGGCTTTCGTCCACATAGGCCAGGAATTCGTTCTCGTCCTCCAGCTGGCCCAGCATCTCGTTGATGTTCACGGCCACCAGGGAGAAGGAACCCATGATGAGAAGGCAGGCCACGATCATACACACGGAGGCAAAAGACATGAGTCCGTGGGTAAAGATGCTGCGGACACCTTCTTTGATATGATACCAGATCTGTTTAGAGAACATTGTTGTAATACCCTCCTGCAGCATCGCTGATGATCCGGCCGCTCTCGATGGCGATGACGCGCTTGTCGAACCGGTTGACCAGCTCTCGTTCGTGGGTGACCACCAGGATGGTGGTACCCATCTCGTTGATCTTCTCCAGCAGGGACATGATCTCCAGAGACCGGGCAGGGTCCAGGTTGCCGGTGGGCTCGTCGGCGATGATCACGCTGGGGTTGTTGGCCAGGGCCCGGGCGATGGCCACACGCTGCTGCTCACCGCCGGAGAGCTGGGTGACTTTTTGGTTTTCCTTGCCGGTGAGGCCAACCAGCTTCAGGATGTAGGGAATGCGAAGCTGGATCTCCCGGGTGGTGGCGCCCACGGCCCGCATGGCCACCTCCAGGTTCTGGCTGACGGTCTTCTTCTCGATGAGACGGAAGTCCTGGAAGACGACGCCCAGGGTCCGCCGCATGAGGGGGATCTGCTTGTCGCTGATGTCAGTCATGTTGTAGCCGTTCACCATGAGGCGGCCCTCGGTGGGCTGGACTTCGCCGGTGATGAGCTTGATGATGGTGGACTTACCGGAACCGGAGGGGCCCACCAGGAAGACGAAGTCGCCGTCGTCGATCTGGAGACTGACCCCCTTCAGGGCCTTGGTTCCGTTGGGATACTCTTTGTGGATATCTGTCAGACGAATCAAAGTAACACTCCTTCGTTTCGTTCACCGATGGATGCAGGGGTCAGGACTCGATGCCTCGGGACACCAGATACTTCTTGACCATGAGGGCCACCTTGAAGGTGATGGCGTCGTCGAACTCCCGCAGGTCCAGGCCGGTGAGTTTCTTGATCTTCTCCAGGCGGTACACCAGGGTGTTCCGGTGGACGAAGAGCTTGCGGGCGGTCTCGGAGACGTTCAGGTTGTTCTCAAAGAACTTGTTGATGGTGAACAGGGTCTCCTGGTCCAGGGCGTCGATGGGGTTCTTCTTAAAGACTTCCTGGAGGAACATACCGCACATAACGGTGGGCAGCTGGTAGATGAGTCTGCCAATGCCCAGGTTTTCGTAGTTGATGATGGTCTTCTCGGTGTCGAAGACCTTGCCCACGTCGATGGCAACGCCGGCCTCTTTGTAGGCTCTGGCCAGGTCGCGGATGTGGCCCACCACGGTGCCGATGCCGATGGTGACCTTCACCTTCAGGGCCTGGGCCAGGGCATCCTCGATGCTCTTGGCGATCTTGTAAATTTCCTTGCCGTCGCCGTCGGAGAGGATCTTCACCACCACGATGTCACTCTCGTTGATGGAGATGACAAAGTCCTCCTGGCTGTCGGCAAACATGTTCTGGACCACGTCCACCGCGGCGATCTCAGCGGAGCCCACCTGGCGGATCAGGAAGACGGCCCGCTGGGCCTCGGAAGTGAAGTGGAGTTCCTTGGCCCGGACGTAGATGTCGCCCAGAAGGATGTTGTCGGAAATGATGCTCTTGACAAAGGCGGTCTTGTCGTGCTTCTCCTCATAGTAGGCCTTGGCGCTGTTCAGGGCCACGGTGACCATGGAGCAGATGAGCTTGGCCTGCTCGTCGCTGCCCTGGACGAAAGCAGCATAGTCAAAATGGGCACCCCGGCTGGCCAGGGGCTTAAAGGTCTTGTCCCCGTAGATGATGGCAGGACCATCATTGGAGGTCATGGCAGAGGCTGCCCCCTCCCACTTTTCGCCGATCCAGGTCAGCTGATTGCAGGACACCACAGTGCCTTGGTCGTCCACAACGCCGATGACCCGGTCCGTGCACTCCTTCATCTGGAGAACGATGCCTTGAAAAACTCTGGTGGACATAGTACTTTCCTCCTCATATTCTCTCTCAAAAAGCCGGAACCCCCTGGGGAATGGGAAAAATAAGGGCCGACTTTCGGTAATTTACAAGAATTGCGTGGTTTTCTGGTCTATATTATACAATTTCCACAGAGCGATTTCAACAGGTTATTTATGAATTTTTGGTGAAAATACCGAAAAATATTTCCTCACAGGCCCAGGTCTGTCTTTTCCCGGTCGGTGAGATACCGCCAGCGGCCGGGGGGAAGCATGGGATCCAGCTCCAGAGGACCCATGGAGAGGCGTTTTAAGTACACCACGGGCTTGCCCCGAGAGGCCAGCATCCGCTTCACCTGGTGGTATTTGCCCTCCCGGAGGGTAACCAGCGCCTGATCGAGTTCTTCCAGCAGTTCCAGTTCGGCGGGGAGACATTCCGTGCCGTCGGCCAAAACGATGCCTTTCTCAAAGGCCTCGCAGTCCGAGGGGTCCAGCACGCCGTCCACCTCGGTGTAGTAGACCTTGTCCACGTGCTTGCCCGGGGCCAGAAGCCGATGTGCAAGCTGACCGTCGTTGGTCAGGAGGAGCAGACCCTCGGTGTCCTTGTCCAGACGACCCACGGGAAAGAGACCGATGCGGCGAAGCTCCTTGGGCAGGAGGGTGAGGACGGTCTGCTCCCGGGGATCCTCCGTGGAGGACACCACCCCGTCGGGCTTGTGGAGCATGATGTACACGAACTTGTCGGTGTGGATGGGGTGGCCGTCCACGGTGACCAGGGCGCCCTCTGCTACCTTGTCCTCGGGACCCTTTGGGGTCTCCCCTTCCACCTTCACACGGCCGGCCTTGATGAGGGCCTTGGCCTCTTTCCGGGACCACTTGCCCGTGGCTGCCAGGATCTTGTCCAGTCGTTCCATCCTCGTTCCTCCTCAGTTCGTCATGGTTTAGCATAATATTATATCATAGTTTTCCCCCGGTGGACATACCCTGTGGAGAAGAAATCCGCCGGGGCCTGTCCACGGCACGAGAGGAGCTGCAATCCATGTTCATCATCACCAAAAAGATCCCCCGGCGCAGACTCACCGCCGGTCTGTTTCTCTTCTTCCTGACCCTGGGCCTTCTGGGAGCAGGACTGGACCTGTCCCGGGACATCCAGGCCGTCTCTAATCCACTCCCCGCCCGGCCATCCCCAACGGACATTCGCACCAATGCCGACCGGGTGGCCTACCTGGAGGGTTATGGCTGGATCACCGGGGAGGACCCCGCCGCCGTGGAGGAGATTCTGCTGCCAGAGACCTTTGGGGAGGACTATCAGGAGTACCTCTCCCTCCAGTCCGGCCAGGGCTTTGACCTGGAGTCATACGCCGGGAAGACCGCGAAACGGTATACTTATCAGATCAAAAACTACCCCGGCCTCCAGGAGAACATCTGGGCCAGCATACTGGTGTACAAGAAGACGGTCATCGGTGGAGAAGTGTTCTGCAACGAAGGGGATGGGTTTACGCAATCGCTGTTGTATCCGACAGCAAAATGAAGTTTGCCTTCCGGCAAATGAAGATGGCTTCGCCAATGAAGCTGCTTCGCTATGAAGAAAAGCTTCATGGCGGCAATTTGCCACCACTTCATGTCACGCTATGCGGGACACTTCATTGTGCTCCAGGGTGCACAACTTCATGATTAAAAAGAACAGAACCGATGGCTCCATCGGTTCTGTTCTTTTTAATCTTTAATCCGCACTTCCATCTGGGGATAGGGGATGGAAATGTTTTCTCTGTCAAAGGCGGTCTTCACCATGTCCATCACATCGTCATGGACCGTCCAGTAGTCCTCGTTCTTACACCACAGACGAACGGCATACTCGATGGCGCTGTCCCCAAAGTCGGACACCCGCACATAGGGGGCAGGTTCCGCCAGGACACAGGGGTGGGCGGCGAACTCCGCCAGCAGAACGGCTTTCACCTTGTCCACCGGGTCCTCGTAGGAGGCGGTGATGGTCCGGGCCACCCGGCGAATGGACTCGGTGGAATGGTTATCCACCTCGGCATCGGCCACCACGCTGTTGGGCAGGATGATCACCCGCTTGTCATAGGTGGTCAGCTTGGTGTGAACCATACCGATCTCCCGGACATATCCCTGGGCGGACCCGATGACCACATAATCGCCCACCTTAAAAGGATGGGTCGCCAGAATGGACAGGCCACCTGCCAAGTTCGCCAGGGTATCCTGGACAGACAGGGAGAGGGCCAAACCGGCGATACTGGCCAGGGCCAGGAAGGAGGTGGCATTGATCCCCAGAGACTCGGCCACCACCGTAAAGATGATGAACCACAGAATGATCTTGGCCGCCGAATGGATGAACTTATGGAAACTGGGTTCGATCTTGCTCTTGGCCAGGGTCCGGTCTACCATGGCCATGACGATCCGCTTCACCACCAGGCAGAGGATGAGCAGGAGCATGGAGAAGAAGATGGTTTTGATCGCTCCATCCCATCCGCTTTTGATCAGTGTTTGCCAGCTCTCGGTAATGCTCTCGCCAATGGCTTCGGTATCAATGCTCGTAGACATGGGTGCTCTCCTTTACGAATAAAAAGAAGGGCAAAGCCGAAGCTTTGCCCTTCTGATGTGAGTCAAGTAATCAATTACTCGGTGATCTCGGTGACAACACCGGAACCGACGGTACGGCCGCCCTCACGGATAGCGAAACGCAGGCCGGGCTCGATAGCGATGGGGGTGATCAGCTCGACGTTCATGACAACGTTGTCGCCGGGCATGCACATCTCAACGCCTTCGGGCAGGGTGATGACGCCGGTAACGTCAGTGGTACGGAAGTAGAACTGGGGACGATAGTTGTTGAAGAAGGGGGTGTGACGGCCACCTTCGTCCTTGGACAGGACGTAGACCTGACCAGCGAACTTGGTCAGGGGCTTGATGGAGCCGGGCTTAGCCAGAACCTGGCCGCGCTCGATTTCCTTCTTGTCGACGCCACGCAGCAGGGTGCCGACGTTGTCGCCTGCCTCTGCATAGTCCAGCAGCTTACGGAACATCTCGATACCGGTAACGGTGGTCTCGCGAGCCTCTTCCTGCAGGCCGACGATCTCGACCTTGTCGCCCAGGTTCAGCTGGCCACGCTCAACACGGCCGGTAGCGACGGTGCCACGACCGGTGATGGTGAAGACGTCCTCGACGGGCATCAGGAATGCCATGTCAGCCTTACGGTCGGGGGTGGGGATGTAAGCGTCAACGTTGTCCATCAGCTCCTTGATGCAAGCATAGTCTGCATCGGAGGGGTCGTTGCTCTCGCAGGTCAGAGCCATCAGAGCGGAACCCTTAACGACGGGCAGATCGTCGCCGGGGAACTCGTAAGCGGACAGCAGCTCGCGGACTTCCATCTCAACCAGCTCCAGCAGCTCTTCGTCGTCCATCAGGTCAGCCTTGTTCAGGAAGACAACGATTGCGGGCACGCCGACCTGACGAGCCAGCAGGATGTGCTCACGGGTCTGAGCCATGGGGCCGTCGGTAGCAGCGATAACCAGGATAGCGCCGTCCATCTGAGCAGCACCGGTG